>CALCRE010000018.1 GCA_937894465.1 uncultured Clostridia bacterium | reverse complement strand
GAGGAGGGCGAAGCGGTAAACCTGCTCCGGCAAAGTACGGCGGATGTGACGGAATACACCGTTGCGGAAGGAGATTCCCTGTGGGATATCGCCAATTCATACCGTAACAGCACTGAAATCAGAAAATACATATCCCGTCTTATGGAACTCAACCAATTAACATCAGCTGATATTACAGCGGGAGATACGTTGGTAATCCCAATCATGCAATGATTGGTTTTTCAAGGTTCTATATGCCATTTTTAATTGATTGTATGATATAATACCGAATAACAAATGATTTTTGAAGGGTTTCTGATCGGTGTTATATGAAAAAGTTTACTGATACGATAAAAGAATTTGTACAAGTGTTCGATGGTTCAAAAGGATACATGCTCCAACAGGAAGGGTTATCCGGAGGCGAGAGTGCCGAAGCATGGAATATCACCAAACGTGATACGCTTACCGCTTTATATCAAAAATATAAAAATGCAGGTAGCGATGTAATCCAAACCAATACCTTTCAAGGTACCGAACACCATTTAAAACAACACGGTTTTAGCGGCAAGGTTTATGAAGTAAATTACACCGCTGCTATTGCCGCAAAGAAAGTGATGGGGCAAGAAGGTTATGTAGCGGCGTCTGTAGGTCCTATAGGACGAATGATGACTCCGTCCGGAGATCTGACATTTGATCAAGCTTACCAATTGTATAAAGAACAAATGATTCCATTGATCGAAGGCGGTGTGGACGCTGTTAATTTTGAAACTTTCACTGATGTGGCAGAATTACGAGCAGCCGTTCTGGCTCTTAAGGATCTCAAAAAAGACATGCCGGTGATTGCGAGTGTAGCCTTTGAAGAAAATAAAAGAACCCTCATGGGGACTTCTCCATATAATGTTGCTTTGATTCTCAAAAGTCTCGGATGTGAAGTCATAGGAACCAATTGTTCCTTCGGCCCTGAACACATGCTGGATATCATAAAAGAAATGTCTTGTGTAGGTGGCCCTCTCTCTGTAAAACCCAATGCGGGAATTCCCCGTTTAGAACAAAATCATGCTGTGTACGACCAATCTCCGGCGGATTTTGCCCGTGCATGCGAAGATTTTCTCCCTTATGGCGCCGTCTTAATCGGCGGATGCTGCGGAACAACTCCCTTGTTTGTATCGGAATTAAAAAGCAGATTAAATGATGTCAAACCTGTCATCCGTGAATACCGTGAAACCGGTGAAATATCATCTTTGAATTTCGTCGTAAAGATCAATGAATATGATACATGCAACAGGGTGGTTTTGGATATGGATGATCCGAACACTCGTCGAATTATTAATAATGAAGATCTTCTTGATTTAATGACCTTGGCAATGGATGCGAAGGATCTTGAGCCTGACGTCATTGTATTGCAAGGCGGGGCTGATTTGGATCCCGGGAAAGTTTGCCGTTGTTTTGATATCATTCAAGGGTATTCAAACAAGCCTTTTGTTTTCCATGTCAATAAAAAGGATATATTAGAACCTTTGTTGCGTATTTATCGCGGACGGGGAGGAGTCCTTACGGACAATCAACATGATTTGATTGAAGTTGCCGGAAAATACGGTGCTTTTGTTATCGAATAAATATTAAATTTTAAAATATTGATTTAAATGAAAGGAGGTTTTGCCACCTAACCGTTGAGTTAGATGGCAGAATGCATTATGAGAGTATTGGCAATAGGATGTCACCCTGATGACATCGAAATAGGCTGCGGAGGCACATTGGCAAAATATGCTTCCCTGGGTCATGACGTTTTTACTTGTCATATCGCCAATGGAAACAGAGGCCACGCAATCATCATGCCGGACGAATTGAGAGAGATCCGGACAAAAGAAGCAGAAGCCGGTGGTGCGGTTTTAGGAGTGAAAGAAGTTTTCAATATAGATGTAAGTGATGTTGAGGTGGATTCATCCAATATGGATACAGTTAAAAAAACTGTGGATGTCATTCGTTATGTCAAGCCGGATGTTATTATTACCCACGGACCGGATGACTATATGAACGATCATATTGAAACGGGAAAGATTGTTTTCAATGCATCTTTTTCATCCAGCATCCCGCATTTGTTTACTGAACACGAAGTGTACGGTAAGATATGCCCTATCTATTACATGGATACACTAGCAGGGGTTAATTTCTTACCTACCGAATATGTGGATATATCCGACACAATTGAACTGAAGATCAATGCGGTGGATTGTCATACCAGCCAGATCAAATGGATGAAAGAGCATGATCATATCGACTTTTTAGATTTTGTAAGAACATGTTCGAAGTTCAGAGGATTACAATGCGGCGTTCCTTATGCGGAAGGATTCCGGTCTTGTGCAGCATGGCCTCGCGTGCCGACTCAAAGGTTATTACCTTAACGGTAATAATAATTATTCCACTAGATTAATTAATATGGAGCATGTATAATATAAGTGAAATCATAGATAGGAGGAATACGATATGAATTTTATCGATACTGTAAAAGGTTCGTTGTTGGAAGGTTTTTATCCTGCAGGATGGGATTTTGAAAAGATCGATCGATGCTGTTCGAACGATTCGGACACCATTACCCAACGGCAACCGTACTGGAACAAGGATTTTCAACTGATCAAATGTGATGCCCTTGCTGATTTTGATATGATGATGGGTCATGAAATCGCAAATGAAATCCGAAAAGCACGTGATGAAAAAATCAAACTGGCCTTGATTCTGCCGGTAGGCCCTATGGGTATGTACCGATGGGCTGTTTATTTTTTAACCGAGTGGAATGTTGATTGTAAACATGTATATGGCTTTAACATGGACGAGTGGAGTGACAGCGAAGGAAACACATTAGACCCAAAAAATCCCGGTGCATTTCAAAATGCTATGACCGATGCATTCTATGGACCTTTGGGGGAATTGACTGTTCCCGAATCACAACGTAATTTCGCTACAAAGGATAATCTTCCCACATACCCTGAAAAAATCGCAAAACTGAAGGCAGAAGGAGCCCGTTTGATCACGGTGTTTGGTATCGGCAGGATGTGCCATATCGCATTCTGGGAACCGCAATTTGCAGGAGAATTCAGCTCCGTGGAAGAATGGAAAAAGCAAACTTATCGCATCGCCGCTAAATTACACCCTCTGACCATAGAACAAAATGCCCTTACCAGCTTCAAGTCGGCAACCATGTTGGTTCCTTGCAGAGCCAATACGGTAGGACCGGGATTGTTCTTGCAATCTGACCGGATCATCGGCGGTTGTGACGGTGCATTAGGAAGAGGAATGCAATGGCAAGGTATGTCTTTGTGGATGACATTGCGATATGGTCCTGACATGTGGGTACCTTCTACATTTATGCCTACCCTTCCCGGAAAGTTGTTCTTCCTTAATGAGTTGGCCGGACCCCTGTCAGCGGAGTGCAATTAGTTTTCCGATTGAATGTGAATAGAATATAGCGGAGGTTTATCATGAATAAAGTTAAGTGGGGCGTTATAGGTGCAGGTGGTATCGCCGACAGAAGAACCCTTCCCGGATTGATGCTTGCTAAGAATGCAGAATTGGTTTCGGTCATGGAAGTTAATATGGAGCTTGCAGAAAAATTGCGAGTTAAGTACAATGCCAAAAAAGCTTTTGACAATGCAGATGATTTATTAGCAGATCCGGAGATTCAAGCGGTTTACATTGCTTCACCGGTGGTTTTCCATAAGGAACATGTTCAAAAGGCTGCAAATGCCGGGAAACACATTTTGGTGGAAAAACCGGTTGCTTTCTCGGTGGAAGATGGAAAAGAACTGATTGAATTGTGCAAGGAGAAAAATGTTCTGATCGCCACCGGTTTTATGATCAGATTTAATGCATATCATCAAGAAATGAAAAAACTGATCGCAGAAGGCAAACTTGGGAAAGTTGTTTCCTGCAGAGCTCAAATGACTTGCTGGTATCCCGATATTCCCGGTGCCTGGAGACAACAATATGCCACATCCGGTGGTGGATCCATGATGGATATGGGTGTTCACTGTCTCGACCTGATCCAATACATTGTAGGCAGCAAAGCGAAGAAAGTAGTCGGATTTACTGATACAAAGGTGTTTAACTATGAGGTGGAAGACAGTGCATCTGTGGTCGTTCAACTGGAAAATGGTGCAAATGCATATATTGACGCTTACTTCAACATTCCTGACGCAGCTGCAAAAGGCTTTTTGGAGATCTACGGAACCAAAGGAAGCATTTTGGCTGAAGGAACCATCGGACAAGTGGAAGGCGGCAAGGTAAAAATCGTTATTTCAGATGATGCATTAGGATATGATGCACAACAAGAACGGGTTGATGTGAAACCTTTGGAATTGAATGTTGAGCTTGGAAACATCTACACCAAAGAAATCGAATCCTTCTCTAATTCCGTTTTAACGGGAGCTCCCTTGGAAGTGCCTGCTGAAGACGGAATTCAAGTACAAAACGTTGTGGAAAAATCCTATGAGGCAAGCAAGAACGGAAAGATTATTGATCTTTAAGATAATTATTAATTCAATCGAAGGCTTCACCTTTTACCTTAAGGTGAAGCTTTCGTTTGCAACGGAGAAAAAATGCTGATAAAAAATCCTGTTTATATAATTCAAGATATTTTAAAAAATTTGGTGACAAAAGGGGAAACCGTGGTTGACGCTACTTGTGGAAACGGATACGACACTGTTTTTCTTGCTCAATTGACAGGAGAAAATGGTAATGTGTTTGCCTTTGATATACAAGAGCAAGCCATACGACAAACCAAAGAAAGAGTTGAAAAAGCCGGTGTGCAAGATTCGGTGACATTGATTTTAGAAGGGCATCAGCATATGGACCGTTTTGTGAAAGGTCCCATTGCTTGTGCCATGTTTAATCTTGGCTTTTTGCCCGGAAGCGACCACAAAATCCAAACAAATTGGCCGGATACCGTCAGTGCCATTAACAAAGCATTGAACCTGTTAAAACAGGGAGGTGTGGTGACGGTGATCATCTATTACGGGAAAGATACCGGATATGTGGAGCGGGACGAGGTCTTGTCCTTTTTGGCACAATTGGATACAAAAAAGTACAATGTATTGAAGTTGGATTATCTCAACAGAACAAATGATCCTCCCATACCAATATTGATCGAAAAAAACGAGTAATAAAAGGTTGTATAAGCTTGATCAATTAGAATAAAAACAGAATAAATTTAATATGCATTTTTATTTGCAAAAAAACACGGCATTCTATATAATGTAATTTAATTATGATTTGATTATGTTTTTTTAATGATACAAAAGAGTGAATAACGAAGCTATGGTAAACTATGCTTTGGTTTAAATATATTCTAATTTATTTAACGAGGTGAATTTGATGACGTTTGTTGATAAGATTAATGATCTTCAAGACAAAAAGCAAAAGCTCGAATTAGGTGGCGGAAAAGAAAGAATTGCTACGCAACATGAAAAAGGAAAATTAACCGCAAGAGAGCGGATAAACAAGCTTTTTGATGAAGGTTCATTTGTTGAGGTGGGAACATTTGCAGAAACATCCTGTATTGATTTTGATATGCAAAAGAAAAAAGCTCCCGGAGACGGTGTGGTTACCGGCTACGGTACCATCAACGGAAGACCGGTTTTTGCTGCGGCACAGGATTTTACAGTCATCGCAGGTTCCTTAGGTGGGATGCACGCGAAGAAAATTGTGAATGTAATGAATATGGCCGCGAAGACCGGTGCACCTTTCATCGCTTTGAATGATTCCGGCGGCGCTAGAATTGAAGAAGGCGTAGAAGCATTAGGCGGATATGGCGATATCTTTAAAATGAACACCATGTTATCCGGTGTCGTTCCGCAGATCACTGTGATCATGGGACCTTGCGCAGGTGGTGCTTCCTATTCTCCGGCTTTGTCGGATTTTGTTTTTATGGTGGAAAATACCGCTCAGATGTTTATTACCGGACCTTCCGTAATCCAAGCCATTACAGGTGAGGAAGTGACCATGGATGAATTAGGCGGTGCTAAAATCCATACGACAAAAAGCGGAAATGCACATCGCTCTTTTGAAAATGAAGACCAATGTTTTGACGGCATTAAAAAACTGTTGTCCTTTTTACCGGACAATAACTTGGCCGGATTACCCCAATATGAATGTACAGACAGTTTGAACAGAACTGCAGAAGCCATTTATGATTTAATTCCTGAAGGCAAAAGCGGATATGATGTCAAATCCTTGATCCTTCAGATTGTGGACAATGCAGACATCTTTGAAATCCATCCGGATTTCGCACAAAATGTTGTAACCTGTTTTGCAAGAATCAACGGCAAGACTGTAGGTATTGTTGCAAATCAACCGAACGTAAAAGCCGGCTGCTTGGATATCGATGCATCGGACAAGGCTGCCAGGTTTGTTCGTTTCTGTGATTCCTTTAATGTACCTTTGGTGACTTTAACAGACGTACCCGGATATTTACCCGGAAAAGACCAAGAATATGACGGCATCATCAGACATGGTGCTAAATTATTGTATGCATTCAGTGAAGCCACAGTGCCCAAGATCAATGTCATCACCGGTAAAGCATATGGCGGTGCATATATCGCTATGAACAGCAAGCATTTAGGCGCTGACATTGTTTATGCATGGCCTTCGGCTGAAATCGCAGTCATGGGACCGGACGGCGCAGCGAATATTATATTCAGAAAAGACATTAAAGATTCAAGTGATCCGGTACAAACTAGAAAAGATAAAATTCAAGAATACACCGATAAGGTAACCAATCCTTATGTTGCAGCTTCAAAAGGTTTTGTGGATGATATTATTGATCCTGCCCAAACGAGACAATACGTTGCAGCAGCGTTGGAGATGTTGTCATCCAAGAGTGAAGCAAGACCCAAAAAGAAGCATGGAAATATACCGCTTTAAATTTTAAACATGGAAATCAGGAGGGAAGATATGATGAAGAAATTTTTAATAAGTGTTAACGGAAATCAATATGAAGTAGAAGTGGAAGAAGTAGGTAACGGGCAATCGGTACAATCCGTACAACCGATACGTGTTGCAGCACCTGCACCGGCTGCTGCTCCTGCGGCAAAAGCTCCTGCAGCAGCACCAGCACCGGAAGCAAAGGCAGCTCCTGCTGTGTCCAAATCTGCACCGGCCGGAGCAGAGAAAGTGTCCGCTCCCATGCCCGGTACCATTTTGAAGGTAGTGGTGGATCAAGGATCTGTTGTTAAAAGAGGAGATGTTGTGTGCATACTCGAAGCCATGAAGATGGAAAATGAAATTGTTGCACCGAAAGACGGCACTATTGCAACGGTTAACGTACAACCGGGTGCATCGGTTAACGCAGGAGATATATTGGTATCCATCGCTTAAAAAAAAAAAACCTTCAGTATGATATAGAAAGGAGAACAGGATTTAATGGCAAAAGTTAAAATAACAGAAACCGTATTACGAGATGCCCATCAATCGTTGATTGCCACGAGAATGCGCATCGAGAATATGTTACCGATCATAGAAAAAATGGATCAAGTCGGATATCATTCCTTAGAGTGTTGGGGAGGAGCTACATTTGACTCCTGCTTGCGTTTTTTGAATGAAGATCCTTGGGAGAGATTGAGAAAAATCAAGGATAAGGCGAAAAACACCAAGCTTCAAATGCTTTTAAGAGGTCAAAACCTTTTAGGGTATAAGCACTATCCTGATGATGTAGTGGAATATTTTGTTCAAAAAGCCATTGCAAACGGAATGGATATTATCCGTATATTCGACGCTCTCAATGATCCTAGAAACTTAGAAACTGCTATGAGAGCGTGTAAAAAAGAAGGCGGACATGCACAAGGAACCGTATGCTATACCATGAGCCCGGTTCATGACTTGGGTCACTTCGTCTCAGATGCTAAGAACTTAGTTGATATCGGAGCAGACTCCATTTGTATCAAGGACATGGCAGGATTATTGTTGCCATATGATGCATACAACCTTGTGAAGGCTTTAAAGGAAAGCATCAAGGTTCCCATCGTAATTCACAGTCATTATACCAGCGGTGTTGCTTCCATGTCATATATGAAAGCTATTGAAGCCGGAGCGGATGTTGTGGATTGTGCCATTTCACCAATGGCTATGGGTACATCTCAGCCGCCTACGGAACCATTGGTGGCTACATTAAAGGGAACACCATATGATACCGGATTGGATGTGTCCTTGTTGACTGAAATCGCAGATCACTTCAGGCCGTTAAGAGAAGAGTGGTTAGCATCCGGATTGATGGATACAAAGGTTATGGGCGTTGACGTTAATACTTTGGTTTATCAAGTTCCGGGCGGTATGTTGTCCAACTTGGTTTCCCAATTGAAGCAAGCAGGGAAATCCGAGCTTTACGAAGAAGTTCTAAAAGAAGTTCCCAGAGTCAGGGAAGACTTCGGATTCCCGCCGTTAGTAACACCGTCGAGCCAGATCGTTGGAACCCAAGCGGTATTAAATGTAATTACCGGGGAAAGATATAAGATGGTTCCGAACGAATCTAAGGCGCTTGTTAAAGGTGAATACGGAAAAACACCGGCTCCCATCAAGCAAGATGTTGTAGATAAGATTTTAAAGGGAGAAGAGAGAATCACTGTTCGCCCTGCTGATTTGTTGGAACCCGGTTTGGATAAATTCAGAAAAGAAATTGCCGAATATATTGAGCAGGAAGAGGACGTATTGTCCTATGCATCCTTCCCGCAGGTTGCAAAGAAATACTTTGAATACAGGCAGGGAATGAAATACAAAATAGATCCGGATATGGTCAATAAACAAGATATGGTTCATCCGGTCTAGGGAGAATATATGGGACCTAAATCCACTGAGCTGTTGGCTTTGCTTGACAATCGAATGGATGGCTTTACAAAAAGTCAGCGGAAAATTGCTGTTTTCATTAAAGAGAACTTGGATAAAGCTGCGTTTTATACGGCGGCTGCCATGTCAAACGGAATTGGTGTGAGCGAATCCACCATCGTCCGTTTTGCCATGGAAATCGGATACGAAGGGTATCCCCAAATGCAAAAAGCAATCAGGGAGCTGATTAAAAACAAGCTGACCGCAGCGCAACGGCTGGAAGTCGCTTCGGATCGCATGGATGAAAAAAACATCTTAAGAAGCGTCTTGGCGGCAGACAACAGAAACATCAAAGAAACGCTCAATGTGATAAACAATGATGATTTTAACAATGTGGTGGACACCATACTCGAGGCTAAAACAATCTATATCCTTGGTGTGCGTAGTTCCTCCGCATTGGCAGGTTTCATGGGTTTTTATTTCAACCTGATCTTTGATAATGCACGATTGATACACACAACATCCACCAGCGAGATCTTTGAGCAAATTATCAATGCCACGAAAGGTGATGTGGTCATCGGAATCAGTTTTCCACGTTATTCCAAGAGAACGGCAAAAGCTATGCAATATGCCAAGGATAACGGTGCGAAAGTGGTTGCCATAACCGACAGCTATCATTCACCGGCTGCGAAATACTCGGATTTTGCTCTCCTTGCCAAAAGTGATATGACATCCTTTGTGGATTCCCTCACTGCCCCATTAAGTGTGATTACTGCACTGGTTGTGGCGTTGGGAATGCGCAGAAAAGAGATTGTCCATCATACGCTACAGCGTCTGGAGAAGGTTTGGGATGAATATGATGTGTATGAAAGGACGGAAGACAAGGCTACTTACTTAAAAACCAAATGGGAACCGGAGGATGAATAAACAGTTGACAAACAATTATGATGTGATCATTATAGGAGCGGGTGCGGCAGGTCTGATGGCGGCTGTATCCGCTTCTTCCATAGGAAAAAAATGCATTCTGTTAGAAAAAAATAAAATTCCCGGTAAAAAGCTTTTGGTCACCGGGAAGGGCCGGTGCAACATCACCAACTCGGCGGACATTGAGGAAATCATCAGGAACTTTCCCGGAAACGGTAAGTTTCTGTATTCTACTTTGAACAATTTTTCAAATAAGGACTTGCTGGACTTTTTGCATGAGTACGGATTGAAAACGAAACTTGAAAGGGGAGGCAGGATATTCCCCGTATCGGATCGAGCCGGTGATGTGGTCAAAACATTCATGAAGGCAGTTGAAAGGTATAACATACCTATCAAATACAACACATCGGTAAAGGACTTGATCATACAAGATCAAAAGATCACCGGTGTAACCACCCAAACCGGTGAGACATATTATGCCGACAGCGTGATTGTAGCAACCGGAGGGATGTCCTATCCGAAGACCGGTTCTACCGGTGACGGTTATGCTTTGGCAAAACAAGCCGGACATCAGGTGATTGCTCCCCAACCTGCATTGGTTCCTTTATATACAAAGGAAAAATTCGTGAAGGATTTGATGGGGTTGTCATTGCGAAATGTCGGCATTACTTTTTATGGTCCCAACGGAAAGAAAATATGGAGTGATTTCGGTGAAATGTTGTTCACCCATTTTGGCATTTCCGGTCCTACCGTTTTAACCGGAAGCAGAATTATTTCTGAATATCAATACAAGGATTGTAAAATGGTTATTGACTTGAAACCGGCTTTGGATGAAAAAAAATTAGACGCCAGGCTTCTTCGTGATTTTGAAAAATATCATAACAAGCAGTATAAAAATGCATTATCCGATTTATTACCCTCGAAGATGATTCCGGTGTTCGTGGAACTGTCCGAGATCAATCCTGAACTAATCGTTAATCAAATTACTGCAGAACAAAGAAGAGCCATTGGAAGGCTCTTGAAAAACTTTGGTCTGACGGTGGAAAAACCGGCTTCTTTAAATGAGGCGATTGTTACAAAAGGGGGAGTGAATGTCAAGGAAATCAACTCGAGTACCATGGAATCCAATCTTGTACCGGGTCTGTTTTTTGCCGGAGAAGTCATCGACATTGACGGATTCACCGGAGGGTTCAATCTGACAGCGGCATTCTCCACCGGATATACCGCAGGTCTTTATGCTTAAGGTTTGATTTTTCTACATTCCATATAATATCGTTTTTCGTAGGCCTCTCCCATAGAAAATGACTTTCTAGGCAGAGGTCCTTCTTGTAAAACAGTTCTAAACAAGGTGAACTTACCAATGGGTGGCATTTCCAATCCCGTATTGTTCGGGTTGACGGTTAATGATTTTAACGCCTTTTCACCGTGTATATAATCAATTTTTACCTCGGGATGTTTTTGAAGGTAAACATCCAAGTATTCTTGAACCGTTCTGTATTCCAGCGTGGTTCCCGGGTTTTCAATGCTCAAAGTCCCTTTGAGACGTTTGCCGTGAATACCGATATGATGATAATCACCTTTTACAATGGGTACATCACGGGTAAACAAGCTTCCCGGATGATCCTTATCCAATTCTTCCAGTGTTTCTTTGATAAACTTTTCCGGTGTGACTCCGAACAAAACCCGATGAATAGGCTCAAATACAATACCATGATCGTGCAGATTCACAATTTCAACCAGCGCGTATCTTGCCGGATGATCAATAGCTTGTTCCTCGGACAAATGCTCTTTCACCGAGACCCAATGGGCTTTGGCAGTGGCCAGACTGTGGTTACCGTCTCCCATGGCATATAGAAAAGGAGATGTGCCGTCCTGACAGTACTTTTGTCGTTGAACTTTCTCTTGAGCCAAAGCTTTCAACCCCTTGGCAATTTGCTCAAAATGCTCCGGATCAGATACTTTATATCCTCTTAAATGACCTCCACCCAACATCAATCGGGTATCATAAAGAACCTCCAACCGATCCTTTTGTTCATAAAGAGGTTCGATCACCGTCTTTTCCGGGTTGTCAATCAAAACAAGAATATGAGGAGTTTCTAATAAGGCGTTTTTTCGTATTTTCAGCCTGGGAGGTAGCCGGTTTTCCACCGTTCCTTCAGTGGGACGGATTAAAGATCGTGTCTTTTCAGAATAATCATAACAATCCAAATCCAAAGCTGCCACCAATCCTTTGCGGGTCAATCCGGAAGAAAATGTTCTTTCGGTAAGGACAAAGCATTGGCCGATGTCTTCGAGAACTTCATTTTCCAAGTAATCCGACATGGTTTGATTGATGCGTTCAATTTTCTCATCCACATCCGGATCATGAAGATAGATTTCCGGCAATGTGATTTTTAACGTGGAAGGATGCTCCGCGGTAATATCCGCCACCTGATTCCAATACTCCGGTTCGGATGTATATTGGTCGCAAGCAACCACTGCCCACTTTTCTAGGTCGACGGATTTTTTCGGTAACATGATTTTTGGGATTGCCATCCCGGTTCCTGAAAATAGATTTTGGTTCATAGGTTTTCCTCTACACTTTTATTCTTTGTTTGCTCTCCATTGTAAACTGTTGCCGGTTTGATGTCAAACAAATCGATGTTAAATAGAGCCATAGATGATTCGGAATTATTCAAGATAAATGTCGCTTTGCATTTTGTAATATCCCAAACATCAATGTTGCTGTTGCCGCAACCACTGCTTTTGGCTCTGATTTAGTGAGTAAGCTGGCCTATACAGTGGAGATTCCAGGTGTATTTTGTTTGTTTTTGTATTTTTACTTAAATTTCAAGGAGAACAAATTGCGAAGGTCAAGCTTTTTTCATATTATCTCATAAAACATTTAAACTTTGACACTAATATATGAAATGCTTCGGGGAAAAATAAAGACAAATAAATTAATGTGAGAAATTTCAACATGAATGAGACTGTAAAAAAGGTAAACTACAAAAACATCATAGGAAAACAAGCTTTCTTCGCTAAAGAGAACCGCTTTGCGGGAACGGTGAAGGATATTGTATTCGGGTTGGATCAAAAAAAGGCGGTGGCATTGATCTTGGAAAAGGGTTTATTGCCAAAATTAAGACCTGCCGTTCTTTTTACCGATATAGTTGATATTCTAGAAAACAAGGTTTTGATCAAATCCAAGTTCTCAATGATGACCATGAAGGATGTAAAGCGAAACCATCATAATTATATGTTGGGTAATTACCAAGGAAAAAAGATATGCAACAAAACAGGTAAGGAATACGGTCGAGTGTATGACATCATCATTAATTTATATACCGGTGCAGTTGAGGCCATCGAAGCTTCCGACGGGCTTTTACAAGATGCGTATAACGGCAGGAAGCTTATTCCGTTCATGGATCAAGTGGAGTTTGCCAGTGAAATGATCATACTGGATAAAATTTCGGAAGAAGAGATATCCCACTGCGGCGGATTAAAAGAATCTAATAGTTGAAAGGAGGGTTTATTATGAGACCTGTTGCCAAAGGATTATTGTTCGGGAGCATCGTGGGTTCTGCTGTTGGTATAATCATATCCCAAACATCAAGAGGCGGTATGTCCCCCAACGCCAAAAGAGTGGTAAATAAAGTTGGAAAGATGTTTAGAAATATTATATAAAAAAGAGATTCAATGAAAATCAATAAAGCAAAACTGATCTTATCTATAGCCGTTACATTAATTTTTATTGTAACGGCCGCTTTTACAATTAAATATGCTCAAGAACTCAAAGAAACGGCAAAACCGCTTTTTATTGCTCTAATCTTGTATTATGTAATCGATCCCTTTGTAAAGTTTTTGATCAGAAGAAAGCATCCTGTTAAGAAGAAGTTGGCGGTTGTGCTTTCTTTTGTCGCGTTTATTTCATTATTGGTATTGATTACAGTGTTTTTAATTCCGGTGATAACCCGGGATCTTAAAGGGATTGTCAATTCTTTTCCGGATATGTTGGCTTCTGTTCAACAGGCGATCAAGTCAGTGACGGACAGATTCAACCAATCGGAGATGAATGGATTTATAAGGCAATCATTTAATAATATTATTCAACATAAGATGCCGGAATTTGAAATGAAGCTACAGGAGTTGACGGGTAAAATAGCCGATGGAATGGTGAACATTGTTTCAACCATTATCAATTTAGCATTAGGATTTGTTATCACCTACTATATCATTGCAGAAAAAGAATTCTTTTTACAAAAGGTGGATTCGGTAGTACCTCGTAAAAACCGACCTTTTGTTCATAAAACGCTAAAGGACATTCATGTGGTGTTAAAAAGCTTCTTCCAGGGTCAGGTGCTGGTGGCTTTGCTATTGGCTCTGGTGGAGGTGATTGGATTGTTGTTGATGGGCATTCCGTATCCTATGTTACTTGGCATTATTGGCGGTATCTCCAACCTGATTCCTGTGTTAGGGCCCTTTATAGGAGCAATACCGGCTGTGGGGGTTGCCCTGATTCTTTCCCCTGCAAAAGCGATTTGGGCTATTGTGTTCTTTATTGTGGTTCAACAATTGGAAGGTGGTGTCATCACGCCCAGAATGATGAAGAGCAAAGTGGGTATTCATGAAGTGACCACCATTTTGAGTGTTTTGTTAGGCGGTAAAATCGCCGGCATCCTGGGTATGTTCCTGGCTGTACCGGTCGCAGCCATCATAAAGGCTATTGTCCTGAATATTGTAGATCAAGTGTCGAAAAGTCGAAATTGTTCTTTGGAAAATCCCCCTGATTAAATCTTATTCGTGCCAAAACATGGTATAATTAACCTATGATATTATTCCAATTCCATTTATATGAGGTGATTGTATGCATAGAATCGGTGAGGAAGAAATTGAAGCGGTGGCACGTGTCATTCGCTCCAAAAATTTATTCAGGGTCAATACCGGCAACAAAGAAACAGAAAACTTTGAAAAAGAATGGGCACAAAAATGCGGTACGAAATACAGTCTTTGTGTTTCAGGAGGAACCGGTGCATTAGCTTGTGCTTTGGCCGGTTTGGAAATTGGCCCGGGGGATGAGGTCATTGTACCGGGTTATACGTTTATGGCTACGGCTACTGCAGTTCTCATGGTGGGTGCCATTCCGGTCATTGCCGAGATCGACGATACCATGACATTGGATCCCGATGATTTTGAAAGGAAAATCACCGGAGATGTAAAGGCCGTAATACCGGTACATATCATGGGATTCCCCTGTAATATGGATAAAATCAATACCATTGCCGCAAAAAACGGTGTAAAGGTGTTGGAGGATGCATGCCAAGCGGTTGGTGGATCCTATAAAGGAAAAAGGCTAGGAAGCATCGGGCATGCCGGTGCATACAGCTTTAATTATTACAAAAACATCAGTGCCGGAGAGGGTGGTGGTGTGGTCACTGACGATCGAAAAGTCTATGAGAGAGCATTGCTTTATCATGATGCCGGAGCCACATTCAGACCTTTCATATCGGAAATCCAAGAAACCCCTTTCATCGGAAGTCAATTCAGGGTCAGTGAAATTACCGGTGCTATTCTCAGGGTCCAACTGCAACGACTAGATGGAATATTGGCTGACTTGAGATCTTTGAAAGCTTTTCTTGCTGAAAAGGTGCAAGGTCACAAAAATATTACATTAACGCGTTCTAATGACCCGAGAGGTGATTGTGGAACCACATTGTCATTTACATTCCCCAACGAGGAAAAGGCCAGAGCTTTTGCAAAGGATGTATCCGGTTCGTTACCCATCGACAGCGGAAAGCATGTATATTCCAATTGGGATCCGGTGCTGAACAAAAAAGGCGGGCATCACATGGACATGAATCCTTTCTATTTCAAACAAAACAGTGGTTTGAGATCAAATTACACAAAGGATATGTGCCCTGTTACACTGGACATTTTAAAAAGAACAGTGTATGTGAGTATCAATATCCAATGGACACAAGAGGAACTACAAACAAAAGCAAATCAGATTCTTGCAGCGGCTGACCGGTTAGGTTAAAAAGGGAGGCTTTCTCATGTATTTTTTTGATTGCAATGTAAGCTACGGGGTCATCGGTGACAAAAATCCCTTCATGCCGGTGGATGACGTAGAGCAAGTGTTGAAGGACATGGACAAAGCAGGAATCCATAAAGCAGTTGTTTATAGAAAAGAACAATTGCACGGCGCGGATATTGCCACAGGAAACTGCATGGTTTCTTTAGATGTCAAGGACAATCCGAGACTATATGGTTGCTGGTCCTTAGTCCCTTCGGATACTGAAGAGATCCAGGGTCCGGATCAACTGTTAAAGTCCATGAAGCAAGATCATATTATCGGGTGGCGTATTTCTCCTTCTTATCACCGATTTTCCAAGAAGCCTTATGTTTTGGAAGATTATTTTGAAAAGGCTTGCAGGTGCAATGTTCCGGTATTTATAAGCACTGCCGGCGGGTATTCATTGGATGATTTGGCAGACATACTGGACTGCTTTCCCAAACTGACGGTCATTCTTACCTATGACAATATATGGCCGAATGACCGCTATTTGAGACCGTTGGTGCGTAAATATGAAAATGTGTATCTGGATTTATCCCAAGTGATCACTGCAGGGGGCTTAGAGGACTTCATACAGTGGAAGGGGTCGCATCGATTGTTGTTTGGTAGCGGTTATTCCGATTCCTATTTCGGTGCAGGAATGTTGCAGGTGCTAAAGGCGAATATCAGTGAGAAAGACAAGGAAAATATCGCCTATATCAATATGGAGCGGATCATAGGAGGTATACGGTATGATTAATAAAGATTCCTTGATGGCTCAAGAATATATCAAACCGGGCGGCGTATCCGGCTACAAGGTGTTGGATTTTCATGCTCACATGGGAAACCTGGTCAACTCCTATATGCCTTTTGGGTCGGCTGAAAAGATGTTGTATCTGATGGATCAATCCAATGTGCGGTGCACATTGTTCTCCGGTCACAATGACCTTACCATGGGTAACCGTTTTATTCACGATGAAATTGAAATATGCAAGCGATACCCGGGTCGATTCAAACTGTACATGACAGTGTTTTCCAGACACTGCGACTTTAAAAAAGACATTGCATTGTTTGAAGCCAACCGGGAGCATTTTGCAGGTTTTAAGCTACATCCTTCCTATTCCGGTATAAGACCGGATCATCCGTTGAATGAACCTTATTTGGAATATGCCGATATTCATGGTTTGCCGGTCTTAGGCCACACATGGAGGGGGTTGGAGGAACCTTACGAAAATGTTTTAAAAAGATACAAAAACCTTAAGCTCATCGGAGGACATTGCTTTTTTGACCGATGGGACTTTACAGCACGATTAGCTCTTTCCTACGAAAACTTTTATCCTGAGTTGACGGCGGTTCTTGTTAAAAGAGGTGCTTTGGAAGAGATGGTTTCCGTTTGCGGATCGAAAAAGATTTTGTTTGGATGTGATATACCTTGGTTTTCTTACACATATTACATCGGTGCGCTTTTTTCGGCGGATATTTCGGATGAACAAAGGCAAGATATATTATGGAACAATGGTGCAGCGCTTCTTAACATGACTTAACGCACATTTAATCCGGCTAGCGTTGTGAGGAGCGTAATTTTTGTGATATAATCGGCTGACAGCCGGAGGTCGGTGAGATTTCAATCCGACCTTCGGCTTTAAGAATTTTTAAAAGAAATAAAGGTGAAATCATGAAGGTTGCAATCATCGGAGCGGGTAAGTTGGGATTTAAATTAGCCGAATCTCTTACCGGCAGGGGAATAGACGTTTTGTTGATGGACTCCAATCAGACGGTTATCGACAAGATTAACGAACACTTGGATGTGCTGACCGTTAAGGCAAATGGCCTCGAAGTACAAGGGCTGAAAAGTATTGATATCAACACATATGATTTCGTGGTAGCCTGCACAGGCAATGATGAAATCAACACCATAGTATGTACGCTTGCTAAGAATCTCGGATGTAAAAAAACAATTGCCAGAATTCGTAATCCGGAATATATGGAGCAATTGGATTCTTTTAAAAAACATTTGGGTATGGACTATATTGTCAACCCTGATTTGGCTACCGCCAATGAAATAGTGCGCTATCTTTCCAAACGATATAAATTCTATTCAGGTGATTATGCAGGCGGTGAAGTTCAGCTCATTGACTTTCCCGTCCTATTTGTAAAGGAATTTATCGGAAAGAAGATCATGGATTTGGAGAATCTCAACGGTTTGCTGATCACGGCCATTATGAGAGATGGAGAAACCATTGTTCCTAATGGTATGACTGTCCTGGAAGAGGATGATTTTTTATATATCATCGGTAAAAGTGAATCCATTGACAGCTTTGTGGGTCGATACAAGCTTAATGTATCGGATAAACAAGTAAAAAGAGTCATGATTATGGGCGGTGGAAAGCTCGGCTACTACATCGCCAAGCAAATGATGTCCTTGGATTTGTCGGTGAGAATCATAGAGCAAAACGAAGCCCGTTGTCATTATCTTTCTGAGAAGCTGGACAAAAGAGTATTGGTGATCAAAGGGGACGGAACTGATTTGACTTTGCTAGAGGAAGAAGACATGGCGTCGATGGATGCATTTATCGGTGCAACCGGTTTTGATGAGCAAAACCTTTTAATGTCTCTCATGGCAAAGCAAGAAGGTGTGAATAAGATCATTGCCAAGTTCAGTCGCCCTGGATACGAACAGCTTATTGATAAATTGGGTATCGATTTTGCAATCAATCCCGTGAATGTTACAGCAGGTCAGATATTGAAAATCATCAGAGGCGGTAAAATTGTTTCGGTTTCAGTCCTTTTGGGCGGGCAAGCCGAGGTCACCGAAGTCATCGTAGACGAAAGTATGCCTATTGTAGGAAAGAAGCTGGCAGATTTAGGGTTGAGCAAGGGAATCATCATCGGTGCCATCGTGCGGGATAAAGAAATATTGGTTCCAAACGGCCAATCGGTCATACAAGCCGGCAATCGGATCATCATATTTTGTTTGACATCCGATCTAAGCAAGTTGGACGTGTTTTTAAAGAGCAATGCAGGAGGGAGATTCCATGAATTACGCAATCGTTACAAGGGTTTTGGGAAAACTCTTTAGTATTGAAGCCTTGTTGATGATCCCTTCCTTGATCGCGGCAATCGTATACAAAGATCAAAAGGATATCATGTCATTTGTATATACCATGCTGATCCTCCTTGTGGTAGGTTCATTAATGTCCCTTGTCAAGCCGGAAGATAAAAGGCTGCATGCAAGGGAAGGAATGGTGATTGTCACCGTCGGATGGATTATGGTTTCCTTTTTCGGTAGTTTGCCTTTTGTGTTTTCGGGAAGCATTCCTTCTGTCACGAATGCCTTTTTTGAATCGGTTTCCGGATTTACCACAACCGGAGCCACGATTTTAAACGATGTGGAAGCCATGCCAAAAGGAAATTTGTTTTGGAGAGCTTTTACCAACTGGATTGGCGGTATGGGTATTCTGGTATTTACATTAGCGCTGTTACCGGCGATGGGTATCAGCGGTCTGCAGATTTATAAGGCGGAAACCACCGGTCCTGTCACCGACAAGATTATGCCCAAAATGAGGGATACTGCCAGGATGTTATACATTACTTACGGAGTGTTTTCTTTATTGCCCCTTGTTTTATTGTTATTAGGAGGAATGTCCTTTTACGATGCTTGCGTTCATACATTCGGTACGGTGGGAACCGGAGGTTTTTCATCCAGACAAGCCAGTGTGGGAGCATATGACAGTACCTACATTCACATGGTCATCGGCGTATTCATGATGTTTTCCGGTGTCAATTTTTCATTGTATTATGCCTTGTACAAGAACAAATGGCGAGATGTCATCAAGGATCAAGAGCTTCGACTGTATTTGTTTATTGTTCTCGGATCCACATTGCTTGTTGCTGCGGATTTGTTTTTACGGAATACGTCCGGATTGGGATTATCCTTAAGAGACGCCTATTTTCAAGTCAGCTCCATCATCACCACAACAGGTTATACAACAGTGGACTATGATCAATGGTCCACATTTTCCAAGCTGATACTCTTGGCATTGATGTTTATCGGCGGATGTGCAGGATCAACAGCCGGTGGTATTAAAAACATTAGAATCCTGGTATTGTTAAAGCTCGTTAAAAGGGAAATCAGCAAGATTTTTCACCCTCGTGCCGTCATTCCCGTAAAGGTAGGGGATAAAACGGTACCGGAGGACACTTTGTTAGGTATTACCGCATTTACATTTTTGTATGTCTTGGTTTTTTTAGCCGGCACATTGATTGTTTCAACTCAAGGGGTGAGCTTTCTCACTGCTGTGAGTTCGGTTGCATCGGCTATTGGAAACATCGGTCCCGGAATGGACGCGGTGGGACCCTCTTTTTCTTACAGTGTATACAACGACTTTAACAAATGGGTTCTTTCCTTGTTAATGTTGTTAGGAAGATTGGAGCTCTTTACAATGATCGGAGTGATCGTCCCCGGAAAGTGGCGTAACGAGTAAAAAGCAAAATGCGGATTACTATTGATCAATAACATAGGAAGAGGTATAGAGAGTGAAAAAAGATACAACCCTTAAGGGACGCATAAAAAGAATCAGTTTGAGTATTGTGGGTTTTGTTCTGATCTTTTCAGTTATTTCAATGATTTTAGTAAAAGTGATCTACGATGGACAATTTCCAAGGTATGACAAGCCTCATGAAACCATTAACGAACTACCCGAGAGAATCGGTAAGTTTTTTTTCGGGAAAGAATCGCTTGCAAGGCTATGTGTATGGAACGGATCAAAACCGAGGAATTGTGGTTGTTGCCCATGGCCTCGGAGGTGGGGCCGACAGCTATCTGGCTCAAATTATGTATTTTGTAGACAAAGGATGGCGTGTTTTATCCTATGATGCAACGGGCAGTTATGAAAGTGAAGGAAAGACGACAAAAGGATTTCCTCAGGCTTTATCTGACTTGAATGCCGCACTTACATATATCAACGGGGAACCGGAATTCGAAGACTTGCCTATTATGTTATTCGGCCACAGCTGGGGCGGATATGCAGTAGCTAATGCACCACATTTAGGTCACGAAATCGCAGGTATTGTTTCGGTATCCGGTGTAAACAGTTCCATGGAAATTGTATTAGAGCAAGGGCGCCGGATCATGGGTGGATTTATATATACCCAATACCCATATTTGTGGTTGTATCAAAGACTTCTTTTTGGAAAAATCGCTTCTTTGACTGCTGTTGACGCAATCAATCAATCCCACATTCCGGTATTGATCATTCACGGGAGAGGGGATGACATGGTTTTTTATGACGGTTGTTCTGTCATAGCTCATATAAAGGAGATTACCAACCCGAATATAAAAACATTGGTATTGGATGAACCGGGACGTAATGGTCACAACGATGTTTTTCGTTCTGATGCCGCCATCGCTTACATTGATGAAATAAACGCAGAATACCATGAATTATATAATCAATATGAGCAAAAAATACCTTATGAAATACAGCAGGCTTATTACGCTAAAATCGACAGAAACTTGGCGCAGGATTTAAACCTGGAACTGATGGATGAAATCCACTCCTTTTTCCTTGCATGTTTGAAGAGGTGACTAATTTGAAGGATTTATTTGAATCGGCTATTCACAAGCAAACCGGTATTCTTGAAAAAAATAATAAACGGTTTGATCGGATTGGAAACTTAAAGCTTTTGCTATTCATATTGTTTGTAACGATGTCATACTTTATGTTCACTCGAGACCAAATCATTTTTAAGATTTCTACAGCGTTATTGTTTATAATACAAATTCCGGCATGGATCGTTCATGTAAAGTTAGGTGAGAAAATTGACGAGTCCAAAGGAATCATAGAAATTAATAAGAGGCACTTGATGAGGCTCGAAGACCATTGGATCCGGTTTTCCGATATCGGCGAAGAGTTTATCGACCCTGATCACCCATACAGCAGCGATTTGGACATTATAGGGAAAAAATCGTTGTTTCAGTACATGAATACAACGCATACATGGCATGGTCGGCAAGCATTAGCACGGGATCTTTTGCAACCCGCCTATACCAAAGAACAGATCAAGCAACGGCAGGAGGCCGTTTTAGAGCTGGCAAATGACAATGGGTTTACCGACCAACTTGAATACCGTTTTTCAAAAGTCGGTAATGACCCTTCGGCCGAAAAATTGGTAATGGAGCTAAAAGATGATTCTATTTTTATGAAAAACAAGTTTTTACGCTTCGCGTTAACCTATATTCCACCGGTCATTCTTGCTTTTACAGCCCTGATCGCCATATTCCGCATGGATCATCTTTATCCGATTGCAGCAATCTTTTACACATTTCAAGGGGTTCTATGGTTGATCGGATTAAGATCGACCAAGAGATACTTCCAAAGTGTGTATCGGATCCCGATTCAATTGAATGCATATTATAAAGTGTTGGAGCTTGTGGCAAAAACCGACTTTACAGCTTCTGAATTGCAGCAGATCCGATCCCATTTATCTACTTTGGACGTTTCGGCGACAAAAGCCATCAAAGAGCTTGATAGGATTTCAGAAAGGGTTCGCGTTCGCAGCAACCCGATTTTGTGCTTCATAGTCAATGTACTGCTGTTATGGGATTATGAATGTGCATTCTTGTTTCAAGAATGGAAATCAAGATATGCACCCCATTGTGAAAAATGGTTCATTTCTCTTGGAGAACTGGAGAGCCTTCTGAGCTTTGCCACAATGAAAAAGGTTTGTAAAGGCACTTGCTTCCCGGTTGTTTCGGACAACCGAGGCGTGGAAGCTGATGAGCTGGGGCATCCCTTGATCGCCAATGATGTCAGGGTGACCAATCAACTTAGGATCAATAATCAAATTTTAATCATATCCGGCTCCAACATGTCCGGTAAAACCACATACATCAGAACAGTGGGAATCAACATCGTTTTAGCACGGGCGGGAGGCGCGGTATGCGCGAAGCACATGACGTTTTCCGATTTGCATGTTATTACATCCATGCGTATTTCCGATGATTTGAACGAAGGTGTGTCAACCTTTTATGCAGAGCTTAAAAGAATAAAGTATATACTCGATGCCGCAAAAAGCGACGACAAAACATTGTTTTTAATCGATGAACTGTTTAGGGGTACCAACTCGGTTGACAGATTGACCGGTGCAAAAACAGTGCTGACTACGTTAAACTCAAATAACGCCATAGGCATGGTAACTACCCACGATCTGGAACTATGTGACTTGGACAAGATGACACCAAGAATTCGAAATTTCAGTTTTTCCGAACATTACGAAGATAAAAAGATCCTTTTTGATTACAAGATACAACCTGGAAAGTCCAAAACAACCAATGCAAAGTATCTCATGGAATTGATCGGAATCATATAAAGGTTTTATGAGAAGCAGTTGAAACGCCGTTAAATACCTATTGACACAAGATTAAAACTTTAGTATACTTTGCATAATTTCAAATGAATAACATTAAATCGATGACGGAGAAAGTAATTTATAGTTGTTTTTACAGAGAGTCGGCAGTTGGTGCGAGCCGGTAAACAAATATAAATGAAAGCCACTCCCGAGAACCCGTAAATAACGGGCCGTTGAGGATACGGTTAAAATCCTTTTATCAAGGTGAACCGGGCAAAACCCGGTTAACAAGGGTGGTACCGCGGAAAACGTTAAGCTTTCGTCCCTTTTTGGGATGAAGGCTTTTTAAATTTAAAAAAATAGATAGGAACTTAAAGGAGGATTAATAAATGCTGGATATAAATCTGATTCGAAAAGAACCTGAAAAGGTAAGACAAGCATTGCTGAAAAGAATGGACCACGTAAGTTTTGACGAGTTGCTTGACTGGGATCGTGAATATCGCGCCATTTTAACCCAAGCCGAAACTTTGAAAGCCCAAAGGAATACTGTATCGGCTATGATACCCCGATTGAAAAAGCAAGGTGAGGATGTCACGGATAAGCTGGAGGAGATGAAAGTCATTGCTGACAGGATCAAGGAACTTGATGCAACATCCGCTCAATTAAGTGAAAAGATAAAAGACTTTATGGATGGACTGCCCAATATGCCTGCAGATGACGTGATTGCCGGTGACAAAGAACAGAATGTGGTTGTCAGAACCTACGGAGAAAAACCGCAATTTGATTTTCAACCCAAAGATCATGTGGAGTTGGTAGAATCCTTGAATTTAGTTGATTATCAACGAGGTGTCAAAATCGGCGGAAGCGGTTTTTGGCTGTATAAGGGGAAAGGTGCTCTGTTGGAATGGGCTTTGATCAATTTTTTTATCAGCGAGCATATTCGTGACGGTTATGAATTCATATTGCCTCCTCACATATTGAATGAAGAGTGCGGCTATACGGCAGGTCAATTTCCAAAATTCAAGGATGATGTTTTCACATTGGATAACCCGGACGGAAAGATGCAGTTTATTCTGCCTACAGCGGAAACAGCATTGGCCAGCTATCACAGAAATGAAGTGTTGAAGGAAGAAGAGCTTCCTAAGAAATATTTTGCTTATACACCCTGCTATAGAAAAGAAGCCGGAAGTTACAGAACCGAAGAAAGAGGAATGATCAGAGGTCATCAATTTAACAAGGTGGAAATGTTCCAATACACTCGTCCGGAGGATTCCGAAAAAGCCCTTGAAGAATTGGTGGGCAAGGCCGAAAGCTTAGTGCAAAAGTTAGGCCTACACTACAGATTGTCCAAATTGGCGGCAAAAGACGTCAGTGCTTCCATGGGTAAAACCTTTGACATCGAAGTGTGGATTCCCAGTATGAATCAATACAAGGAGATTTCATCGGCTTCTAATGCATACGACTATCAAGCACGCAGAGGAAACATGCGATTTAAAAGAACGGAAACCAAAAAGAATGAACTGCTTCACACGCTGAATGCTTCCGGGTTGGCAACATCAAGATTACTGCCGGCAATTATGGAACAACATCAGCAAAAGGACGGTTCCGTCATAGTTCCGGAAGTGTTACGAGCTATGGTGGGAACTGATCTATTGAAACCTTAAGGAGAGACAAATTTATGAAATGGACCGGAATAAATGAATTAAGGGAAAAATTCTTATCGTTTTTTGAATCCAAAGAGCATTTGAGCTTAAAAAGCTTCTCTTTGGTTCCTGAAAACGATCCGAGCATTCTATTGATCAATGCCGGAATGACCCCTTTGAAACCATATTTTATAGGGAAGGAGAAACCACCTCGTGATCGGATCACCACCTGTCAAAAGTGCATCCGCACTTTGGACATAGAGAATGTGGGAAAAACCGCTCGACACGGAACATTCTTCGAAATGTTGGGCAACTTCTCCTTCGGCGACTACTTTAAGAAAGAGGCGATCCATTGGGCATGGGAATTTTTTGTTTCCGTGTTGGAAATGCCTTCTGATCGATTGTGGGCATCAGTCTACGAAGAAGATGAAGAAGCTTATGGTATCTGGGCGAACGAAATAAAGGTACCAAAAGAGCGGATTGTTAAATTGGGAAAAAAGGATAACTTCTGGGAGCACGGAACCGGCCCCTGCGGACCTTGCTCGGAGATTTACTATGATCGCGGAGAAAAATACGGATGCGGGTCTCCTGATTGTAAACCGGGATGCGAATGTGATCGCTATATGGAGATTTGGAACTTGGTGTTCACCCAGTTTAACAAAGAGGAAGACGGATCCTACACACCATTGGCTAAAAAGAATATTGACACCGGTATGGGTTTAGAGCGATTAGGTTGTGTCATGCAAGGCGTGGATTCCATGTTTGACGTGGATACCATCTCCAATGTTATCAAAGCTGTCACGGAGAAAGCCGGAGTCAAATATCAGGTAACGGCTAAACACGATGTATCCATTCGAGTCATTGCAGATCATATTCGAGGATCGGTCATGATGATCTCCGACGGTGTGTTGCCGTCTAACGAAGGAAGAGGATATGTGCTTCGCCGGTTGATTCGCAGAAGTATTCGTCACGGTAAGCTTTTAGGTATACAAGACAAGTTTATGTGTGAAATCGCTGATGTGGCTATTGAACAATCCAAGTCGGCTTATCCGGAATTGGAAGGTAAACGTCAAAGCATTTTAAAAGTATTAGGTACTGAAGAGGAACGTTTTGCAAAGACCATTGA
The DNA here is from genome assembly GCA_937894465.1 of uncultured Clostridia bacterium. Taxonomy (GTDB): domain Bacteria; phylum Bacillota; class Clostridia; order JAAYHZ01; family JAAYHZ01; genus JAAYHZ01. The sequence goes on along the minus strand of CALCRE010000018.1, from coordinate 4,087 downwards.
TCAAGGAATCGTGATGCTTGAAGAATTCATGGAGAAAGCTTCAAAATCCGGCAAACGGTTTGTAGACGGGCAAACAGCCTTTAAATTGCACGACACATACGGATTCCCCATTGATTTGACAAAGGATATCGCCGGGGAAAACGGCTTTACGGTGGATGAAGAAGGTTTTGACAAAGAGATGGAAAAGCAAAAGAATATGGCAAGGGAAGCTTTGAAAAACAGTGAAAGCCATGCTTGGGATGTGGATGTGTTTGACACCGTGAAAGATGAGTCACCCACAGAATTTTTGGGGTACGAACTTGAGGAATGCCAAAGCAAGGTGCTGTATATATCCGACGGAGAGGAGCTGGTCCGAAGTGCTCAAGAGGGACAGGAAGTTACAGTGGTTCTTGACCGTACGGTGTTCTATGCCGAAAGCGGCGGCCAAACAGGTGATTCCGGTTCGTTAACAAATGATTTTTTAAACGTTGAAATTCAAGATTGTACCAAAACCCCAAGCGGATTGTACCTGCACATCGGTGCTGTAAAAGCCGGAACGCTAGAAGTCGGTGATTTGGTGACAGTACGGTATGACAAGGCAAAAAGAAAAGATACCGCACGTCATCACAGCGCAACTCATTTACTTCATAAGGCTTTGCGGACTGTTTTGGGAGAGCATGTTCATCAATCAGGTTCTCTGGTGTCCGACGAACGCCTACGTTTCGATTTTACCCATTTTGATCCTGTGAATGACACACAAATCGATAAGATTCATGAAATGGTCAATGATGCAATATTCGCAGGATATGCCGTCAATACCCAAGTAATGGATTTGGAAGAAGCTAAAACCACCGGTGCAGAAGCTTTGTTTGATGAAAAATATGGTGATAAGGTTCGTGTGGTAAGAATGGGGGACTATTCCGCTGAATTGTGCGGTGGCACCCACGTAAAGAACACATCGGACATCGGGCTTTTCAAAGTGGTGGGGGAAACCGGTATTGCAGCAGGTGTCAGACGGATTGAAGCCGTTACAGGAAAGCATGCTCTGTCCTATTACGACAAACGTGAAAAATGGTTGGACGAAGTTTCGGAAGTTCTGAAATCCACCCCGGAAGAAGCGGTAAAAAGGGCTCAGGGACAATTGGTGAAAATAAAGGAACTGACCAAGGAAGTAGAAACCTTAACGGCAAAGATTGCCGGAGCATCAGCTTCAGAAAAATTGAACAATGTCAGGGAAATAAACGGCATACCTGTGTTGGCGGTTGTTATGGACTCTATGGATATGAATGCATTGAGAAATGCCGCCGATACATTTAAGAATAAGCTTGGAACAGGTTTGGTGGCTCTTGGTGCCGAATACAAGGGAAAGGTCAACTTTGTGGTGACCGTGACAAAGAATTTGCTTGACAAACCCATTCATTGTGGTAAAATCATTGGGCAGATAGCAAAGATTGCCGGAGGTGGCGGCGGTGGTCGTCCGGATATGGCGCAAGCCGGCGGAAAAGATCCATCCAAGTTGCAAGAAGCGATTGATGCTGTCTATGGAATTGTGCAAGCATTATGAGGTAGATACGTGATGAAGGATTGTATATTTTGTAAAATTATAAAGGGTGAGATCCCGACGAATAAGGTATATGAGAATGATCGTATACTGGCTTTTAAGGATATTCAGCCGCAAGCTCCGGTTCACGTCGTCATCATACCAAAAGAACACATTCCCGATGTTGAGCATTTGAATGCAGAAAACGCATCGATTATGGCCGATATTGCCCTTGGGGTAAAAGAGGTGGCTAAATTGACCGGTGTGAATCAAACCGGATACAGACTGATCAACAATTGCGGGAAACAAGCCGGACAAACCGTTTTCCATTTGCATTTTCATTTGTTAGCAGGAAAAGATTTGTCTGATCGGATGGTTTAAATGACGAAAAAGATATGCTAAATTTCAGTATTCCTTAAATAAGGATTGATTTTACCATCAACATGCTTTATAATTAATTGTGCATGTAAATAATGCCCGGTGAAATATTTTGTATTGCATCCGGTTTATAACATGAAAATAAGATATTTCGCGGCCCATCGGAGGGGAGGGATAACATGTCAGAAATCAGGGTTAAAGAGAATGAATCTTTAGATAATGCGCTCAAACGCTTCAAGAGACAATGCGCAAAATCAGGTGTTCTTGCCGAGGTAAGAAAAAGAGAGCATTATGAAAAACCAAGTGTGAGAAGAAAGAAAAAATCCGAAGCTGCAAGAAAAAGAAAGTATAAATAAAATATTCATATTTCGTTTATATATTCAAGAAAAATGTCCAAGTAAGGCTGATACAAATTCCATGTATCGGCCTTTTTAAATTATTATGTTATTGTTGTCGATCGAAGCATTGAAATTGTGGCTTGGAGAGCTTTAGAATATAAATGTATTGGAATGCGGGCTCTCAAGATAAAAATTGTAAGAAAAAATAAAACAAAAAAGAAGGGGTTCATCATTCCCTTCTTTTTTGTTGGTTGTTTCTATTACAATTTTCTAATTGCTATTTCGAGACTTTCCCTAATAATTTAATGACAACGAAAAACAAGAATAGTATAAAGAAGACTCCCACGAGACCGACTGCCGTAACAAACAAACCTTGTTGAAATGCAGCTGCGTTTTTAATATTTTCTAACATGACATTAACCTCCAATTCCTGTTAACATCGGGATCAAACTTAAAACAAGACCACCAGCAACGATTGATCCTAATTGACCGGAAACGTTGGCACTAACTGCCTGCATTAAGACAAAATTCGTAGGATCCTCTTTTTGTGCCATTTTTTGAATGACTCTAGATGACATGGGGAATGCACTGATTCCAGCGCCACCGATCATAGGATTGATCTTTTTCTTTAAGAAAAGATTGATGAATTTTGCAAAGTAAACACCGCCTGCAGTATCGAATATGAATGCTACAAGACCCAATGTCATGATCTTAATGGTGTCTAATGTCAGGAAGTTAGCGGCCTTCATGGTTCCGCCGATGGTAATTCCAAGTAACAATGTAACGAGGTTTGCCAATTCATTTTGAGCTGTCTTTGACAATCTTTCCAAAACACCGCATTCTCTGACTAAATTACCAAACATCAAGGATCCGACCAGTGGAGCACTGTTAGGAACCAATAATCCTGCGATCAAAGTGATAGAGATCGGGAATATGATCTTTGTTACTCTAGGTACCGGTTCCTCATGATAATCCATTCTGATCAAACGCTCTTTTTTAGTTGTGCACAAGCGAATGACCGGAGGTTGAATAATGGGAACCAAAGCCATATAAGAATAAGCAGCAACTGATATGGCGGCAAAATGTTCAGGGGCAAACTTGTTTCCCACATAAATTGCCGTAGGACCGTCGGCTGCACCGATAATTCCGATTGCAGCTGCAACCGGTAAATCAAATCCAAAAGCAACAGCGGCTAACATGGTTGCAAAGATACCAAATTGAGCAGCAGCGCCAAAGAAGATCATTATCGGATTTTTGAACAAAGGCGTAAAATCAATCATTGCACCAACACCGATAAAGATTAATACAGGAAACAAATCGTTTTGGATACCGCTATTGTGCAATATCTGTAAGAAGCCAGGTATTGATTCGCCTTTTTCCATCGTCTCCCATACGACTGAAAATGGTAAGTTTACCAATATACAACCGAATCCGATGGGCAAGAGCAACATGGGTTCATATTCCTTTTTAATGGCGAGATAAATCAATATGATTCCCACCAGGAACATGACCAACTCTTTCCAGCCGATTGATGAGAATCCGCTGAAAAGTTCCATAAATAGTTCTTTCATGATAGTCCTCCAATAAATATGTTATTGATAGTCATAAGCATTTTTTTAATGTCCTATCGATATGTAAGTCATCAAATAAAAATGCCGGTGTTCCATAATCTTATTTGTAACAAAAGGTTTTGTCTTGTATAGACAATAGCTTTTGCGATTATATGGTAACACAGATGCTATTCTATCATCAAATTCATAACTTGTACATATTTTAAGATATCAAAACATTTAAAAAGTATCCGGAAAAATCATCCGTCAGGTGTCTCATGTTGGCCATACCGGGAAAGTAT
>CALCRE010000017.1 GCA_937894465.1 uncultured Clostridia bacterium | reverse complement strand
GTAGAAAACATCACTTACAAAAATGATGAAAAATTAGTATCATTCTTGTTTGAAGGATTGGAAATTAGCCTAAAAGATATCTTTTAACAAACATGCCAAAATTGGTGAACACTTTTGTTTTGCAATATTGTAGGAATAGAAAACTTCGCAATTCCGGTCGAGTAATTTCCTTTCTTTTATGCTAAATTGGATGCCGGAGGTGGAAAATGGAGTTAATGGACAAAACCAAAGCAGTGAGCAGAATGCAACATTACATCATCAACCATATTGATGAGCCTATAACTCTGGAAGCTCTCGTTAACGCCGCCGGGTACAGCAAATATTATGCCCTCAGAATTTTCAAAGAACTGACAGGCAGGACGCTCTTTGAAACGTTCCATGCCCTACTTAGCAATAAGCAGCGGTTTTGATTCCCATGACGGATTCACACGGGCATTTAACCGGCAGTTTGGCATTACCCCGCAAAAATATCACATGGAGACACCACCGGTAAACTGGTTTGTCCACTATCCCATTGAAGCCTACTATATATTGAAAAAAGGTATAGAACTTATGTCGAACGAAAAAATTTCACGAACGGTTACGGCTACTGTTGTGGAGAGACCGGCAAGAAAGCTGATTTATCTGCGTCACACCTCGGCTGACTATTTCACCGCTTGCCAGGAGGTTGGCTGTGATTGGCAGGGCTTTTACAACAGCATTCAGGAAAAGTTTGACACCCCCGCAGGAGATCGTTTGCCAAAATTCTTAATTCAACCCGGCACTAACGGTCAAGCGTTTTTCGTTGAAGTCCCATGGATTATAGCAAACCTATACCAAACGGCTATAAAATTGCTGAACTGCCACCCTGCACCTATCTCTATTTTAATGGTATGCCGTTTAAAGATCAGAACGATTTTCCTATTGCGATTGGGATTTTAAATGAGGCCATTGAGAATTATCCATATGAACGATTGGGATGGAAAAAATCTGATAATGCACCATATCCGGGGATGGGTGCAGAGGCAGAAACGTGAGCGCGGTCAGCTGTGCCTGTAGAAAAATTCTAAGGAAAATGTCGGGTATCAGCTGACAGCACCTGCTATACATATATTCGGTAGTAGCCAATTGAAGTATCGATCTAATTTAAAACAATCAACGCATATAGAAAGACTGCACTAAGTTTTTCTCCTTCAGTGCAGCCTTTACTCCCCAAACCTCGGCTTGAAGATATACAGTCCATTTTAACTAATCTTGTTAACATCATGCTTCCATGGTTGTAAGCAACGGAGGAGCTACATACACTCTTGCACCTAGCTCTTGATCCAATAGGTACAAAGCTTTTCCGTCCTTGCCCATTGTTTCATATCTACCTTTGTTTTTATTAACATTATCCTCTTCCTCTACCTGTTCATTGACAAACCATTGGAAAAATTGATCTACTTTGTAGTCTTTCTCTTGTCTTGCCACATCAACAATATTATAAATCAAGGAAGTTACAAACTCCTCATGCTTCACTGTTTCTTCCAAAACGTCCATAACGGAATCCCATTCGTGGGGTGGTGCCTTGATGGGTTCTAACAATGCACGCCCGCCTGCTTGTATAATGTAATTATAGATGATCATGGCATGTGCCTTTTCTTCATAAGCTTGCACATAATACCATTTTGCAAATCCATCCAAGCTCTTTTCCGAAAACCACGAAGACATGGATAAATACAGCTGTGCAGAATACAATTCATGTGTTACCTGCTGATTTAACAGAAGTTCTACTTTTTCTTTAATCATTGTTTTTCTCCCCTTTTCTTTAATTTTGACTAGATTAACTTTTTTCTAACCAAATTAAGCATACCATACCGGTCATTTTCGAACAATCTTTTTTTATTGTTTCTTACTTTTTCCTTATTTTTTCAATAAGAAATAGGATAGCACCAAGACCCCTAAGGCGATTCTATACCAACCGAACATCTTAAAATCATTGTTCCTAATATATCGCATTAAAAACTTGATGGCAAAGACGGAAACGACAAATGCAATTACCATTCCGGTTAACAGAACGGCGAATTCCGTACCGGTAAAATCAAATCCGAATTTGACCAGTTTTAAGAAGCTTGCGCCAAACATGATGGGAATAGACATAAAAAATGAAAACTCTGCAGCAACAGGGCGGGAAGCTCCAAGCAAGATACCACCTAAGATGGTTGCTCCGGAGCGTGATGTTCCAGGTATTAAACTTAACACTTGGAATAAGCCGATGCTAAAAGCCGTTTTATTGGATAACTTTGAAAAATCATTGATCTCAAGCATTTTGTTTTTATTTCTGTTTTCCACAATGATGAAAGCAATTCCATAAACAATGAGTGTGATGGAAACGGTTATGTAATTATAGAAATGAACATCTAACCAATCATCAAACAAAAATCCAATTATAGCAGCCGGGATGACGCCGATGATAACCTTAAGCCAGGTCAACAGTGTATTTTTCTTTTCTTGGCCGGTCTTTTTTGATGAAAAAGGGTTTAGCTTGTGAAAATACAACAGAACAACCGCCATAATAGCACCAAGTTGAATCACAACCAAAAACATTTCTTTAAAATCTTTGCTAGCTTTTAGCTTTACAAATTCATCTAAAAAAATCATATGCCCAGTACTGCTAATTGGCAGCCATTCGGTAATTCCCTCTACAACACCAAAGATAATCGCTTTAATAATCTCAATGATTTCCATTTATTGCTCCCATACTTCTGCCTTAATTTAATGATTTCTATTCTATAACTGTTTTCTTTCGACTTCAACCGCTTTATTTAAATTTAACCTAATAAAGGATTGTTCCCTTATCATGTAGAATAAAATAAATACAATACATCAAACAAGTAGGTGATATATTGTCAACTACCCACCACCTAAAGGTAGTGGGCTTGCAAAAGCCCTAGTTGACTAGCCTAAGTCTTAACTGACTACGTTACTCAAGAATATATAGGCACCCGCGGATGTCAGTCCTAGTCTTCGGCACTGCGGCAAGCGATTAAACAGTTCTGATGGGTAAGAACAGTGTTGCTTGCACCAAACCTTGGGATAACATTGGCGAAGGACAGCCTACCGGTTTGGTGGTTCCGGGATAGACTTAACTATCGTAAAAACCACCGACTATAAGAAGGAGGATGGCACTTCCTCCCACCGCCTAAAGGTGATGGGTTTTTTGTGCCTAGTATTATATGAAATATGGTATAACGGGTTGTTTGGACAGATTATCTTTATTGAAGACTATAGGTTTTGATTTTGTTGAACCGGCTGCATCTTCTATCACCAAAATGCCGGAAGAAGAATTCAAAGCATTACAACAAAACCTTCTTGATCATCATATCCCTGCTCCGGCCTTTAACATGTTTTTCCCCTCTGATTTAAAGACGACGGGGCAACAAGTAGATTTTAAAGGGATCGCCGAATACTTACACAAGTGCTTGGGTCGGTGTAAAAAGCTCGGTGGGAAAATTCTTGTGTACGGAAGCGGCGGCTCACGAAAGGTTCCGGACGGTTTCGAACATGACAGGGCTTGGCAGCAGTTGGTGACCTTTTTCATGTTTGCCGGAGATATCGCATCGAAATACGATATTGTTATTGTCATTGAGCCGCTTTACAAAAAGAACACCAATATTATTAATAGCGTTGGGGAGGGGTTGGAAATTTGCAGGCAAATCAATCATCCGAATATTCGTCTTCTGGCTGACAGCTTTCACATGATTCATGAAAATGAAAACCCTGAAATCATATTGGAAGCCGGTACAGAATATCTACATCATATACATATCCGTGATGAAGCAGAAGGTTTCCCTCTTGAAAAAGATCGTTCCTACTTTGACCGCTTCCTATCCGCCTTAAACCAAATCGGATACAATCGTACTATAAGTTATGAAGTGAGTAGCCGGAAACTGACATTAGAAGAGTTTGAAAGTCAAGCCTCCCGAAGCCTGAAGCTTATAAAAAGCTTGGTTGAAAATTAAGGGACGGTAACCGTCCCTTTATAATTCTACTTACATTTCTTCATTCGGCTACGATTCTAATCAACTTGCAATCATACTCACCTTTGTATTTAATGGTCAAACCTACATTCATCAAACCGCTTCCCGACATAGTGAAGGGCTCTTCTTCATCGATTGTAACCTTATAGCTTACGTCCGGGAACAAGCCTTTTAAGCGAACATGGAATTTGTTCATACCGAAGTTCAAAGATTGATTGAACATAAAAACCACACTTCCCCTCCCTTTATCCTCTACATATTGAACAACCGTGTTACCGGTGCTCGGGGGGCTCAATCGGTAGAGACTTCCGTTTTGTACCATATCCCTTATTTGCTTATAGACGGCTATATAGCGGGAGGCATCTTCCAAGGATTCATCGGACCATTTTCTCAAATTTCCCCCTACACCCAAAGCTCCTGTCATACTAGATAAGAATCGATATTTTAAAGACAGGTTTCTTTTGTTAAAGCCATTTGGTGAATCAGTAACCCAACACACCATGGTTTTCGGGTTATACATGGTCGAAAAACCTTCTTGCATATATAGCCTGTCCAATGCGTCTGTATTGTCACTAACCCAAAATTGATCCGCATATTCCATGATTCCCAAATCAATTCTACCTCCGCCCCCGGAGCAGGATTCAAACATAACATCCGGAAATTTTTCTTTTAATGTTCTCCATATTTCATAAAGGTTCTTTGTGTACTTTACAAGAACTTCCTTTTGTCGCTTTAAAGGTGCTTCATTCCACCCCGGTTCACTCACGGCACGGTTCATATCCCATTTTATAAATTTGATATCATATTCGGACAAAAGCTCCGTCATGAAACTCAGTATAAATGTTTTTACTTCATCTTTAGCTAAATTCAACACCAACTGGTTTCTGCCAAGAGATCCTTTCCGCGTGGAAAAGCCCAACACCCAATCCGGGTGTGTTCGATACAAATCGCTGTCAGGGTTCACCATTTCCGGCTCTACCCATATACCGAATTCCATTCCCATATCCCGGACACTTTTTATTAAATGTGTAAGCCCCTCCGGGAATTTTTCCTTATTGATCTGCCAGTCACCAAGACCGGCTTTATCATTATTTCTCTTGCCGAACCAACCATCATCAATGACAAACAACTCCACACCTATTTGTGCGGCTTTTTGAGCTAAAGAGATTTGGTTCTCAGCATTGACGCTAAAACCGGTGGCTTCCCAAGAGTTATATAACACCTTTCGCAGGGTGTTTGCATGTTTTTTCGGAAGTATACAGTTTCTTTCATATAGGTGCATATTGCGACTCATATGTCCGAAGCCTTTATCAGAAAATCCCCCTACAAAAACCGGTGTTTCAAAAATTTCTCCTCCTTCCAATAACCATGAAAAGTCAAAATCATTGATACCGCCAACCACTCGCAGGTTATTATAGGTATTTCGCTCAATAACGATCTTCCAATTGCCACTCCATGCTAAAGCACCGTACCAAATTTCTCCTGATTCTTCAGATGCATTCCCATTGTCAATTGCAAACCAAGGATTGTGATTATGGCTTGTAATCCCCTTTCTGCTTTCTAAAACCATCTTTCCTTCCGAAAGATTCTGCTTTTTGATCTGAGTTTCCCCACCCCAATACCCAAAAGAGTATGTGAGCTGATATTCATTCATATCAGGTATCATCCACACTGCGGAAGAAGTATTTTCCAACATAATCGGATCTTTACCCACATTTCTTACAATGGCATTTCGTTCGATCAAATCAAATTGTTCCTTTACCATATATACAAGATCAACTTCCAAAGGATAATGCTCATCTTTCAGAGTGATTATTAGGGAGTCTTCTTTGATTTCATGGGATGCATAACTCATTTTCAAATCTCTTACACCGTCGGAAAAGCTCAATTTCAAGCCGGGCTCGGCATAAAACATTCCTCCCCAAGGGCTATACTCCTCCCTTTCATTTTCAATATGAAGATCGAATGACGACCGTAACATGGGCACCAATAAACGGTTACAATCTCCGGATTTCACCTTGTTTCCCCAATAGAGATGCTGAATCCCTCCGGATTGGTTGATCCCGAAAACATAAGATGTATGATTAGTATCAATTTCAAATATTTTGCTGTCTTGATTAAAATGAATGGACATAAATCTTCCTCCGATGCTGAACATATTTATTAAAGCCTATCCTACCATAAAACGTACAAATACTTGACATCTTTTTGTTACCAGTTTACGTAATTCATTTCATCTTCGACCAAATCAGTCTTTGTAGAAAAGAGTTTTTCTATGGACTGCTGATCATCCGTGTTTTTAAATGTGTGAACAATACCCGGTTCAATGTGCATCATTGCAACGTCACGTGCATAATCGATCAATAAATAGTCTTTTTTCGGTTTTGGATTTATATGAGATATCTTCCGTTTATGAAGAGGCAGGATAACCACCTCGTCTTGCCACGTAAAAATGTATCCGGTATCATTTTGTTCGGTAGGATAATATGCCACCGTCTCCCCCTTAATGGTTATTCCGTTGACCACTCCATTTTCCTTTAGAACCCAATTCCCAAAGTCATCCATATGCACATGCCCGTCCGGTCTGTACTTTGTCATTTGGAGCAGCTGACCAAGTTGTTTTTTTTGGAATACTGACAGTTCTTGTCTGGAATCCTCATTCCTAATATATTCCCCATTGGGGTATTTGGCAAAGTCATGAAACTGCTTGATATAGTAAATGGAAGGAACGGAATACAGGGCGGCACTGATATAATGGGACTTTAACCAGTGGGTGTACATCAAAGCACCATCGGAGTCTATAGGCAGATCCGGGCAACCTAACGATGCAATTTTCGCCCTTATTTCCTTCTCGATGACGCCACAATGAGTATCATGTAAACGATTAAAATCCAATACATGCTCGAATCTGGGATCACCTACGGTGCAATCAATCAAAACATCCGGTTTTACTTTTTTAGCTTCCTCATGAAACATTTCATAAAATAATAGCAACTCTTTCATTCCAATCCCTTTTTCAGGGTGTGCATATGAGCGGGTTACAGCCGGGTCTCTTAAAAGCCCCATAAAGTCCAGCTTGATGCCGTCTGCATTGTATTGACCTTCTTTGTCACCGAATAAGATTTCAACGATCTCCTGTAAAAACTGCCTTGCGTTGTCTGCAGTGTAATCAATGGCAAAGCATCCGGGGAAATTCTTAAAATAAGGGCCGGTGTACTCATAGTCAGATAGAACACCCAACCTTTGAGCACGAGTGACAAATCCGTTTGTGATCTTATCAAATAAGGGCGTTTGCCAAAGAATTACATGATGACCCCTTTGGTGTAAGCGGTCTATAAATCCTCTGAAATCAGGAAAACGATTTTGATCGACAATAGGTTCGAATGCATGTGGCAGTTGCCATGAATCATCTATAATCAGGTTGATGTTTTCCATCCCCCACTCTTTTTCCGCAAGCTCCACTTGTTCCGTGACCCACTTTTCATTTATGAGTTGCCCTACTCTTCGTTCTAACATTTGGTCACCGTAGGTGCAAACAAAAGGATTCTTCCACCAGATAGGAATTTCGGAAAACTTGCATTTTCCCGGAGTATACAAGCCCAATTCCATAAGCTTGTTCCTAAATATGGTGATGGCATCCCATTCGTCATCCGGAAAGATAATCAGAATATCGGGCACCCGATACACCTCACCCTCAAGTATAACTTTATTACCGCCGCAGCTTTCCACTAAAAAGGAGTGATCAGTATCCATTTTACATATTTTCGTATCCGGAATATCAAGTAAACCGAAAGAGACCCAACCCAAAGGACTGCCGATGGAAAACGATAAAATAGAAGGAGAAAAGTATCCGTTTTGAGATATGTCCGGTAAATGATGATAATAATCCATATTTTTACCGCCGTTATTCCTGGGTTGCGGACAAAAAGCCCGGTCAAAGCCCTTTAGGTCTATGGTTCGTGTTCCATCCGTAAACATCCTTGTTTTATATATTTTTGTCTCTTGCTTAAGTACCTTTTCGTATCTTATCATTACACAATCATCCGATAAATCAAATATCATGATTTCCGTATCCGATGTATAAATAAGCTTATAGTCTGTTACGGCTTGCAACGTCAAATCTGAGAAAACCCCGTTCACAGAAGCCGAAGCCGGAATGGAAAGCATTATTTGTCCGTTTTTATGAAATGTCAGCAATTGCCCGTCCACGGACAATTCATATTTTTTCTTCTTTATCATATTAACCCCCATATAATTTACATGAACTTTAAGCGTTTTCTACCGTGCGTGCGGTAATAATTCAAACCTTCTATTAATGTTTTTATGTTTTCCCATTTGACTCCGGGTACCATGGAACTGGATATTCCTAGAGTAAGGCCGGTTTTAGGGCCGTTTTCCACTAAAAACTTCAACTCATTTTTTACATCATCCGGTGTACCCATAGGCAACGTTCTTGTTACCGAGACACCGGCATGAATATATAATCCTTCACCTTCCTTGGTTTTCATTTTACAAAGCTTCGCATAATCTACGCCGTCCTCATATTGAAAACCTTGAAATCCCTTGATACCGCATTCCAATAAATATGGAACCATAGGCATAATTTTGCCGTCACAGTGCCAGATCACCGTTACGCCTGCATCTATGATTGGATGATAACACTTCTCTAAATATGGAAACCAAATCTTTTCCATGCTTTTAATATCCACTAGTGTCCCTCGGGAATCAGTCATATCGTGGTCTGCTCGATACAAAGGGGGAAGGTTGTATTGTCGGTATGCTTTAGCTGCCGCTTTGTTTTTAAATAATGCCAGTTCACCTTGTAACTTAAAATCCTCCTCCATGATTTCAGGATACAAGGCATATGCACAAAAATATGGTACATAACCATATGTACCGTAACGCATAATCGGAAAAGGACAAAAGGCGTATCCGGTTTTTAAAATATCTTCTCCAAATAGTTGTTGTGTTTTTGTTTCATTCGTGATGATGTTTTCAATGTATTTTTCTTCATCGAATTCTCGAATTGACTTTTTCAGTCCGGGAAATATGAACTGCTCCATATGAGACACAACATCCTCCGGAGTATTTATTTCCATCCCGTTGACCGTAACAATCTCTACCCCGGTGTTTACACTTTTTCCTCCTTCATATCCGGTGTCGCCCATCTTTAAGGGATTAGTGGGTATGAACTGATCAATTGTGTCAACATTCATATTCTTTTGGGCTTGCAAATACACATTCACAGGATCTTTTTTATACTCCCCAAGGCAAACCCCGGCGATTTGTTCTATGACGCTATGTTGCATGATGTGAATCATGGAAATGGGGATCCCATCAGTGGGTTTCTTTAAGATGGTATCATAGGCTTGTTTTTTCTTCTCACAGTAATAGGTAAAGTCCATAAAAACCTCCATCAGATCAAATACAACAGTCCAAAGGTTATGCTATTAATTTCCATACTACCTTACAAATATAGGGTACGTCAATAATGCAGCATGTCTTTATTTAAAAAACCACTGTTAATATCTTTCTATTCTAATCTATATTGTGTAAGATATGGATTAAGGTAACGTAGAACCGCTTCAATGATTAAGCCTAAGAAAGGACAAAAAAATGGACAGAACAGTAATGGTAAACACAAAATATTATCAGCAATATGGACTTGGAGGTTGGGGTGAAAAACCACTTCCGTTGAACTTGGACAAAACCGCCTTGGTGGTGATGCATGCAGTATATGTGGGAGAACAGGAAGACTCCCCGGAATATTTTACATCAGTGGAATACCTGCAACGCTGTTATGAAATAGCAGCAAAGACATTTTCACCGCTCCTTAATGCTGCGCGACAAAACAATATTAAAATATATCATATACCCATGAGGAGCGGATATTATGAGTCATTGCCCGGATACATACGTGCCGTCAATGCGGCAGAACCGGTTGTATCGCCACAACATGTGGCAACACATGATGATGTGTTACGCAGTTTGTATGCACAGCGTGCAGACCTTGTGCACGGAGCCGGCGAAGGAACCTATGCAGCTATTGCCAAAGCAAAAGCCCTGTCGGATCAACGATATGTGAATTTCATTGAATCCGCTCGCCCGCAGGGGATTGAGCCGGTAGCGGTAAACACAGAGCAACTTGCTGCAGTTGCTGTTGAAGACAGTGTGAACCATTTGATTTACATGGGTTTTGCAGTGGACGGTTGTTTGCTTGTTTCTCCCGGTGGTATGGTGGACATGGCAAGAAGGCGGTTTATGTGTTCTGTGGTATCTGACGCTGTGACCGCCATTGAAAACAAGGAATCAAGAGACACACTTGCCCACACTCAAATGGGATTATGGCGAGTAGGCAGCCAGTATGGATTTGTCTATGATAGCAGTGACTTGATTAAAGCATTTAAAAAAGTTGATAAATAAAATATCAAAGTTTTCAATTTATTGTGATTATCGGACACAGGTTTTTCATTTTTGACCGGTAATTTCATTATTCTCCCCTGTGTGTTTGTAATAAACTTTAAGTAATATAGGGGAACCGGATGAAATTTAAATGGTTCGCAAAGTAAATGAATAACAATTTTGCTGTTGACCGGTGTTTGTATCTATTCCACTGTCCCCTATACAAATACCGGTCAAATATGAAACTTAAAATAATGGAGAATTATATGATGGAGATACCTTTTTGGACGGGACCGATCCGTTGCATTGAACATGAAACGTTTTTAAATGACCAACAGGCAATCGACAAAATGCAATCCATTACACCTTTGAGTGTAAATATAAAAATGTATTCCAGCGAAAGAATAAGCATTGACGATAGCTTTAAAATGATAAAAGATGACCGGTATTTGTATATGGAATTGGCTTTTGAATCGTCTTCAGTAAAAACACCTCTTCATCAAAGTCATATAATCTACATAAAATGCAATGAACCTTCAAGCAACCTTTACAAGATACCGGTCAATTATATTAATTCAAAACCGGTATCCGTAAGCTTTTACCCCTCGGAAAAAAAGATCACACCTGACCATAGTCTTGTCATCTCCCCTATTCCAGGAGGACACAAAGCATTTGTAAAAATACCCCTTCACAAATTAAATTTGAATTGGAGTACATTGATGATCAATGTGGTTCGGGTCGATTGGGGCATTAGTCCTTTGACATCTTTATTCCCGATTCGAAGCGGCTTTTTTATCGAAGAAGAAAACGGAGATGTAGGTATCTCTTTATTAAAAGACCCTTCTGTTTTTGTTGATGTAAGTATCGTTACAAGACAAGAAGACTTCAGTAGCCGGTATTCTTACATAAAGCTTGAATCGGTCCGAGCCAACAAAAAACGATTAACTCTTACGAATGATCCGGATTTCAGTCCATATACTCTCATTTGGGAAACCCCTTCCGGGCAAAGAACACCTTTGAATTACACATTGCAACATCATGATAACCTTGACATTATTGATTTTTCCAACCCTCCTGTAAAAGAAGAAGGGTTTTACAAGCTACATTTACTACATCATGAAAAAGAAACCTTCCTTTATATGGATCGAAGGCATCTAATCATGGAAACAAGGGACAATAACAATGAGCCGACTCCGGGAAAAACACATGTTGATTGCTCATATATCAGCAAAGAGGCAAACGAAGTTCTCAACATCGTTCCTCCTTACGGAGGAATGAGGAATACCCATGATCCGAGATTTCCTCAACTTAGGACATACGGTACATTTGAATATGATTTTTCAAATCCACAGAAAATACGATCTCAAAAATCCGGCGATCTTTATCCAAGCCCGGATTTTCCGGAAACCGAATCCATTTCCTTCACCAACCGTCACGGGGAGAACATTGTATATCCTTTTTACCGGACATCTGACGGTACTCCTTGCTATTTATCTGCGGCCTTGTGGGCTGAACAAAAGGCTGCCGTGTGTAACAAGTTGCCGAGTATCGCACAAAAGGATCCCTCCGGGGCTGCTAAAATATTGGCTCATCTTTGCCGACGATATCGGTTTTACGAACCCTACTCGGATTATTATCGGGTGAAATATCCTATGGATATCCGGCTAGGTCCCCCCTACCCTTATTACGGTGGGTTTTGGTCCAACTGGTTTTATGCCGATTTGTCCTATATTGCAAGTATTGCAGAAGCATATGCCTCGATTATAAAAACCGACGCCTTTGAACAATTGTCCGTTGAATACCGACAAGATATTGCATCTGAGGTGCGAAACATCATAGAAGAAGGACTGGACTTTGTCTTTTCCTACGGCATCCAAAATACAAATATGGATGCGTCCATATGGGAGGGACTGATTCGAATCGGAAGTGCATTAGAAAAACCGGAATATGTTCATATGGCTCTAGAACGAATTGATTACTTTATAAACCATTATTATTTGTTCGACGGCTTTTTCTCGGAAGTCACCGTGTCATATCATCAAATGATCACAAACGGAGTTTTAAGAACACTAAAAAGACTTTCCAATTATTCCGATCCGACAGGATACATTTACCCGGGAACAGGAGAACGAATAGATCAACCCGATCTGTATAAAAATTATCCGTTATTGGAAAGTGCCGCATCTATTCCGGAAATATTACAGTATCCAAACGGTAGAACCGTCACCATACAAGACTCCAATTCAACATTGCAAACGGCCTTGTCCGATGTAATTTATGAGCCCGTGTTGTTTCCTGCAGCCAAAATTGCAAGATTGACAAACAGGAGTAAAATAGATCCTGTTCAAAGCATCATGAACTGTCAACCAAAATATGGCCATAACCATTGGGACTGTTTAAACATCAGCCTCTTTGCTAACGGTGTGGAGCTTTTACCGGATATAGGATACACGCATACCTACAACCGCAGATGGGCTGCTTCCACATTAGCCCATAACACCGTCACAGTGGACGGACAAGAATCTCTCCGTAATCCCCATGGGGGAAACTATATAAGGTTTGTTCCGGGAAATTCATTTGTAAATATCGTACGTGCTACGGATTCAAGTTGTTATGATCAAACATCAATCTATGACCGTGAAACCATCATGGTACCTACAGGAGATATAGAATCCTCACGCTATGTCCTTGATATTTTCAGGGTAAAAGGTGGCAATCGCCATGAATATTCTCTCAATTTTTGTGCCGATTATGATACCGTCACATCCATGTGGCCGCAACACACCGGTGAAGAAGAAACCATGCTCCCGTATGGAGTTCCTTTTTTGAAACCAAAAGAAGAGCTTTATCAAGGAGAAGCATCGGGGCATTATCATGGATACATGTATGTTGAGGACGTGAAGACACTAGAACTTAAAAATCAACCCTATTCAATGGTTTGTACGATTACCCAAGAGCCTCATCAAGGAAAAGGAGTTCATGTTTACGGTGATCATACGGAAGGAAAATTGTTTTTAGGAAAAGCGCCTTCACTGAGGCTAACCAGGCAATCCTATATTCTTGACCACAACGATACCACAGATCAATACCAAATGGATAAGTTGGTGTTGCGAAGAGAAGGAGCGGATTTAGAATCGGTGTTCCTTCATGTGTTTGAGGCTTTTGAAAAGGATCAGCCGCAAAAAATATATTCTGTTGAAAGGTTGTATCCTATTGGTTGTTCGAGTTTGGATGTGGTTACAAAGGTAACCGGAGAAGGATTTGTTGATTATGTATTCAGTGCATATCACGATGATCTGTTTGTTTCAATTGATGGAATTGATTTTAAAGGCCAATTCGGGGCTTTAAAAATCCAACACGGGAAGGCGGTTATTGCTCAAGCAGTCAGTGGGAAATTGTGCTTTAAAGGAGCTGTTTTGATTGAAACCAAAAGAACAACAGGTAATGTGCTGAGTGCTTTGTCCAAAGGGCGAAACGATGCAGTAAACGGTTTCATGATAGACAGTATACTATCTAAAAACGTAAATGATCAATTCATGGTTGTCTATCATCCCGATCAGACCACCCATGCTTACCGGATCAAGGGAAGCTTCTTAGAGGATGGAAAAACCATTGTGGATTTAGGTGATATGGAACCCGGATTCATCATAGATAAAAACCGGTCCTCTAAAATGACTCATTTTCCATTTATACAATGGAACGGGTCAACCACAATCATTATAGACGAAAACGGAGGTGTGTCGTACTGATTCGTACGGATAATATATCATGAGTAAAACCAGTAGTGTTTTCTTTCATCAGGATTTGATGCACATCATTAGAAAGAATGCTTGGAATAACGAAGAAGCAAGACAAGCCATCACGGAAAAAGCCGCTCCATGGCTTGGCATGACTGATGACCAACTATGGAGTTTAGTTTTTTCATCCGATTTGAAACGGGCTTACCATGTCTTTTCGGACGGTTATTGCCCGTCTTGTCATTGTAAAGTTCCTTTGTTCAATTGGATTATTGACGTATGGAACAATCCATACAAAGTTCAATGTCCCGGCTGTAAGGAATTCTTCCCCAAAAACGATTTTTCCGCTTTCTATCAATCCGGTCTTGAAAGGAACGGAAACTTTAATTACGCAAAAGCTGACAGGTCCTTGTTGAAAAACATGAAAAGCACAGATCCTGATCAATTGTATTTTGGCGTAGATGACGGAAACGGATATACCCAAGACGGACACACTTGGATGTTTATCGCTTACTATATGCTTTTCGGACAGTGGACTCAACTCATTTTCAACGGAATCAAAAACCTGGCAAAAGCCTATGTGGCAACCGGTTATCCGGTGTACGCCCGAAAAGCTTGCATATTGTTAGACCGTGTGGCCGATGTGTTTCCGGACTTTGATTTTATGTCCCAAGGGATTATGTATGACCGCATGAATGTCGATCACGGATATATTTCATACTGGTTTGTCTCCTGCCTCGACATACGGGATATGGTATTAGCATATGATCAGATTTTTGATGCTGTGAAAACGGATCGTCAACTTGTTTCCTTTTTGCATCAAAAATCATTAGATACCGGGTCATCCGAGAAAAATACATTTGTAGATATCCAAGAAAACATTGAAAACAGGATTTTTCGTGATGCTATCACTAACAAACATAAAATCAAGTCCAATGTTCCCCAGACCGACATTACAGTGTGTATGGTGGAAACGGTGTTGGAATGGCCTGAAAATAAAGAAAAAATCATGGAGCATATTAATTATATTACAAGGCATACCACTGCTGTGGACGGAACCACCGGTGAAAAGGGGTTGGTGGTGTACACGTCTCATGCCATTTGGGGGTATTCTAATTTTCTTTGGTATTATGAGAATATGCAAACGGGATTCATAAATGAATTGTTGAATATCTATCCGATTTTGAAAGAGTCTTATCGGTTTTTCATTGATACCTGGTGTTTACAAAAATATTATCCTCGTATCGGTGACACCGGTGCTTTTGCACAACCGGATCTCGATTATGCCGTCCTATACTATTCGAAAGACTATTACAAACACTCTTATTTGGATCCTTGTATAGAAACGGTTCTATGGAATTTATATAAGATCACACAGGATCAGGACTTTGCAAAAATCATTTATATAAGTAACAATTACTGTGCAAAGGGTGCATTCAAGTTGGATCTGACAAACCCCGATATACAACAAAGTGAAAA
Organism: uncultured Clostridia bacterium; assembly: GCA_937894465.1. GTDB lineage: Bacteria > Bacillota > Clostridia > JAAYHZ01 > JAAYHZ01 > JAAYHZ01. Next base: position 18,936 of record CALCRE010000017.1, on the reverse strand, counting down.
TGCATTGGACTTAGTCATACAAAGCAATGGTTTTTATCTAAAACAAAAAAGTGTAAACAAAACCGCTTGGCGTCTTGCATTGCTTCATTCCGGTGAGGAAAAACAAAAAAGAGCCGTATGGTTAAATTATGATTCCGGAGGGCACCACGGTCACCATGACGGGTTGACCATAGGCTTATTTGCCAAAGGGTTGGACTTAATGCCGGATTTCGGCTATCCCCCCGTTCATATAGGATGGGATTACGGTCGCAATCCTAAATTTGCATGGTATCGATCCACTGCAGCTCATAACACAGTGTCGGTAGATATGCAAAATCATATCACCCATGGAAAATTCCAATCGGATATGGGGAAAACTCTTTTATGGGTAATCGGCAATATATTCAAAGCGGTCACCGCATCTTGTCCGGAGGCAAATTCCGGAAACCGTTTTGAAAGGACACTTCTTCTTTCCGACATTTCCCCGGAGGATTGTTATGTAATAGACATCTTTCGTGTTGAAGGAGGATCGGATCATACGAAATTCATGCGCAGCTCCTTTGGTAACATCGTAAAACATGATTTAAGCATGCAAGAAACCGATGGTTCAAAATTCTGCGATTCCATGAGACAATTTTCTATAGATCTTAATCCAAAAGATGTTTGGTCTGTTACATGGCAACCGGATGACAGCTATTATCAATTACACCAAGGTGACGAACCTGTTTATGTAAAGTACACCGATGTCAGCGGGCCTTCTAGTGTGAGGCTTTGTGAATCTTGGGTGGATCTGTGGAGAGGTAAAAAGGATCATAATGAAATCGGTCGTATGGAGGACTGGATACCCACATTAATCACAAGAAAAACAGGATCTCCGGGCTTGCGCTCTACTTTCGCATGTGTCATCGAACCTTATGAAGGTCGTTCTAATATCCGCTCTGTCACTAGGGTACCGGTCACCGATCAAAACAATATATGTTCTCAAAGCAATGTCGCTTTAAGAATAGATTTGGAAAACGGGTTTCGTGATTATTTGGTTTTTATCGATCCGACACTATGTAACCGGGAAGCAAGCCAGCCCATGTTTTGCGTTGCTGATTGGAATTTGAAAACAAATGCTCAAATATGTATTGTCAGGGCAAAAGCATCGGCGGAAAACGATCAAAATATTGAACCGGTATGTGTCACGATTATGAAAGGAAGTTTTGTTCACATGAAAAACCTTTTGGTTAAAAGTTCCGATGTTACCGACTATTTCGAAGTTCAAATATCCGAAAACAAAGTAGAGCATGTGGAAGGTTTCCCTTTATTGCCGGTGGAAATTTATTATTAACCTTTGCTTAGTCAATCTATTCTATTCTATTTGAAGAAATGGTACAATACAATAAAGCATCTCGGAGGAATCACTCAGGAGGAAGTTCAATGGAATTCTTTAATGAGAAGTTAGACATCTTTCGGCAGAATAAGGTTGTGAATTGGCATGAGCATGTATGGACTGATTCAAAAGGTAACTTGAATGTCCAAGATGCTGATTTATTGGTAGAAAACGCTAAGAGGGTCGGATTCGATGTTTTGGTATGCTCCCTTCCCTATGTTTATGAAAATCCCACTCCCGGCATCTGCAAACAATACAATGATTTTGTATATGAAGCCATGCAAAGACATCCGGATATCATTAAAGGCATGTGCTTTGTAAATCCGGGATATGCAAAAGAAGCCTGTGATGAAATAGATCGTTGCATCAATGAATTAGGTTTTATCGGTGTCAAACTGTATAACCACTATTTCATATCCGATCCGGCGGTACATAGTGTCATAGAAAAGTGTATTCAATTGGATGTTCCCATGCTGGTGCATGCCGGAAAGGTTACTTCCCTTCCGGTGACAGAACCTTTCATTTCAGACGGGACCCATTTTGCAGAGGCTGCCAAAAAGTTTCCGGAAAGCTTATTCATTTATGCACATATCGGCGGCGGAGGTGACTATCAATGGTCCTTAAAGGCCATTGCCGATTGTCCGAATGTGTTAATGGATATAAGCGGAAGCATTTATGATGAATATATGATAGAGGATGCCGTTTCGAAAATGGGTGTAGAACGTATCATGTTCGGCACAGACGGGTCCTTCAGCTCTTGCATGGGCAAGTTGTTAGGTTGTCGAATCAGCCGGGAAGAGAAAATAGCCATCTTGAACAACAAGATCATGGAACGATATTTGAATCGGCATTGAAAATACAATGGCTAGAATAATTTTTCTTGGGCTAAAGGGATAAAATGATGAAAGATTTCAACCGATACGGCAATAAATTCGAAGCCATGGTGGACAATTATCTGAAGTTTGATGTGACCATCTATCCCCTTGTGTTGAAAATATATTTGAATGCTCAGCAATTCACAACAGACCAAGTGGATATGAGCACAAATGTCAGGCATAACCACAGTAGTTTCGAGCTGCAATATTTCTGGGAAGGAGACGATGTAATTGAAACGGGAAACAGCGTCATACCTGTCTCACAACACAGTCTTTTCCTGATCAGTCCGGGAGAATATCATTATCAAAGCATGAACGAAAAAATGACCCGCAAGTATTGCATACGGTTTGATTACATGATCATCGATGATTCTGTGAATATCCTTCAAGTGCCTTGGTGTACCGAAGTCATCAAAGTTCTTTCGGAATCACCATATCTATTCATTGAAAATTGCACTTGCTTATGTGAATACTTCAATCGCATGAGAGAGGAAATAACGCGAAAAGAATTGCTGTATACCGAAAGAATTAAAAACATTCTATCCGACTTTTTTATTGAAATGTTCCGATTCATTAACAGTGAGTTTTGTGAACACTCACCATATGAACAAAACGCTGAAAGAGAGGATCTTGTTTTAGATTTGTTCTTTGAAGAAACGTATTGGATTCATTCTCTGACGGCAGAGGATATGGCAAAGCACATCTGCATCAGTGTAAGGCATCTGAATCGGCTTTTAAAAAAACATTTTAATTTGACATACAGGCAAAAATTAACCACAACAAGAATAGAAGTTGCAAAAGGCCTATTGAAGGATACAGAACGATCCATGGAAGAAATTGCTGACAAAACAGGTTTTTCATCAGTGGAATATTTCTATAAATGCTTTAAGCAAAGCATCGGAGTACCACCTGGAGAATATAGAAAACTGAGCAAGACACATAAGCCATAAATGATTTTTTTAACGTGTATTTGTTGTATCCGGAATTCCTGTGTATAAGGCATATTTTTCATCACTCTTTTTGTATAAATACGTTATGTCACTAAATTCAGCATGTTGGCATAAACATCCTGGCAGTATACATTGACGTAGGGAGATAAATTCATATACAGCCCTTTATCCATAAAATTGTCATTCCAAAAATAATATTCTAGAGTTTTGAAGGAAAAACCAAACTGTTTCATATGCTTTTTTCACGAGTACCCCCCTTCCACATTTCTATTGTATCATGCAAAAAACATAATGTCATTTTACCTTTTCTTTTTCTGTCTGTAATTTGCTTAAATATTTTTCATAGTTTTCTTGTTCCTCGTCGATATCAGCACCGGTACGCCCCAAACGGTCACAAAGGCTAAGTAATGCAATCTCATTAATATCCGCTTCTTTTAATAGGTTTTCTATATCACCGAAGGGCAACTTGTTTAGAACATATAGCATATGCATATGATATCGAACAAGAACTCGAACAGAATCAATGAATTCTTCCTCATCTGTGAAGAATCTTAAAAACTCAACACACAGTTTTGTGCCAACCTTATCATGATCATATGCTGTTATTCGGCCTTTTCTCATCCTAGTGGTATCCGGTTTGCCGATATCATGCAGTAAAGCCGCCCACATGAACACTCTCGAATCTTTGCTTTTCTCTCGCACCTTTGCAGCTTCATCCGTCACGAGCATTGTATGATTCCAGACGTTCCCTTCCGGATGGTGTTTTTTTGACTGCTCTGTTTTCTGCATCTTCAGTAACAGATTCAAAGGAAACTCCTTTGAACGGGGTTTCTTCAACAGCTCATTCAAATAGATTGAGGGAACCTCATCTTTAAGAAGGTGCTCCGTCATTTCGTAAAATAATTCTTGCTTGTGATCATCCATATTGTCCTACCTTATCTTGGTTGTTCATATATTATTGTCTTTATTTGATGAACATATAACAGGGATGATTTTTTTGTCAAGCGTACTAAAAATTCAATGATCGTTCATAACGATAAATTTAGTAGGATCGTGCTCCACCTTATACACTTTTAATACATCGTCCTCATAATACTCCGTCATGTTATCATGGGTTTTCATATAGGTTTCACACCATATCCATATACTTTCTTCGAGTTTGGCTCGGTTATCTGCGTCACGATAATATGTTTCAGTAGGACCACGGAACCTTTCTTGTGTTGCATCAAGTTCATGATTTGTCCATATTCTAAGAGGTACTTTTTCAACATAGATGAAAATGTAACCGGTTGGTATGGGTATATCGAAATTCGGATCCTTAGCGTCATCAAGGGAAAAATCCTCGACAAACTCCCATAGCTCATAATGGAATCCATATCCTAATGCTTCTTGATACTGTTCCACAGGTGCAACCAAAGTCCAATTGAATAAAGGATAATCTCTTTTCACTTGAAAATAGATACCCACAGCGGAATTGTATTCGATCGGCCTCATTGCCATCTCATCACTTGCTGTCAATTGAATGGGAAAGGCAATGATCCATGACAAAGTAAAGACAAATACAAATGCAACGCTTGCAACCTTTTTCATTCGCAATATCTCTATACCGGCAAATAACTTCTTGCTGTATTTATGAACAAGAAAAATAATGAATTCGACGATTTGATTGAAACAAAGTATTGCACCGATCAGTATGGAAATTGTTAAAAACATTGTAACACGGGTATAATCCAACAATGAGAATCCGTTTGCAGGACCATAATAGAGTATTGCAACCGTGATCATCATGATCAACGATGTAGCCTCCCATAACCGTTTTTCCTTTTTTGCCGTAACAACGTTTCTCACAGACACAAGGAAAAGAACACTTACCACTAAGAGACCGGGTAGCTTAATCCATATTGGTGAACCGGCAATCAGTTGAGAAAAACCTGTATATATTTCTTGCCAGGAACCGATTCTCATATTACTTTCAATCCAGCTTGTGGACATGATATGCCAATCAATCCCTTGAAGCCTTCCGACTATAATGGGCATCATACCTAACAAGCCACCCGAAAGACCTGTCACCAATATCCAAAAAATCTTTTTAAAATCCAAACATCGGTTTATCAGTCCGGATACTAATAGAGCCACCGTACCGATTGCAAAGAAAAGAGCTCCATAGGAGTGCACCATAACAACCACTACCACTGTAATACCGAAAAGAACCAGATCTCTTTTATCCCCTTCCTTTATGTAGTCGTGTAGAAAAACCAACCCCGGCAATATAAACGACATGGAAAACTCCATGGACAAACTTAATGTTTGACGGAAGAATTCAACAGGTAACCCGTTGTATGTACTCAATCCGAATGCAATGGTACCGATGATGGCAATCAAAGGTTTTTTTGTAATCGATTTTATAAACCAATAAAAACCGACCACTAAAATACTGCTTCCAATAGGTCCCATAAAACGAACCACATGATATATATCTACATTTGCAATAGTCCCTAAAGAAGCGATAATCCCATGGTAACCCATCGGATACAATCCATCTGTAAACAGAAGATTACTTTGCATCATCTTCGCCCAGGTCAAGTGTACATAAGGATCAGCCATGGAAGCCATAGCCATCGGGTTTACAATTCTAACGGTAAACCGAATGATTATCATGATAAGGAGTAAAACAAAAACAACAATTATCTCTATTGTGATCTTCCCGACGAATGTTGAAAATCGAGTTTTCAATTTGGTCCAAAATTGAGAAAGTATATGCTTATGACTCTTTTCATTTTCAATTACATCGAGTAACTTGACAGGAATAGACACCATATTCTTCCGTCTTTTCTTAACCACCGCATAGCAAATAAACAAATATACACCGACTAAAGAAAAGAATTCAAACAGTTTAACCATGGTTAATAGATACGATGATATGATAATTAAAAATATACCTTGTACAAGATATCGAAAAACACTCTTTAAAAACGGCATTTTTCTTTGGTCAAAGCTAAATATAATCGGTAAACTAATCATGATCAAAATGAACATGAAAATAATTTTCACCAAAGGGTAAATGCTCAGTTCCAATATTGATAGTTTCATCGTTTAATACCTCACCTTTTTTGGTTTTAGGAATTGGCAATTTAAAAGATAAGGGGACCAGTTAACTCTTGAAAACGTCTTTAAAAGGGTCGCAAGACATTAATAGCCTTATTGTTAATATTACGTAATTCATCTATATAATATGTTTGGTATCTATATTTGGTTACCGACTACATAACGAAGCAAACTGTGCATCTAGACTTCCGGCTGTCATCTTTCTTTGGTTTAATTTCAAGCAAAGGCGCTCCGTACCTTGTCGGCAAGAAAATGTAGAATAACCCTGTCGCCATCAACGTTCTGCGAGTACTTTTCATCCTCTCACCCACTATAACGCTTACATACTGTAAAATGAGTCAACTTTATTATATACATAAATGAAATCTATGTAAATAATCTCCAATACGTAAAAGTAATAAACTAAAAAAGATTTTACCGATAATCGGAGCATAGTGTTGCATCAAAAGATGCTCCGTCATTTTATTAAAATAGTTGCCCCTTTTCCACCTTCATGATAACGCATCTTCAAAACGATCCATTTGCCCTGGATATAATCTCCATTGCTCCCATACCGATTAAGAATAATGCTGCAAGAGTCAAAAATACAATACCGGTTACCGGGATTCGCTTCTCCTTGTTGTCCTCATTATGTATCTGACTCCCGTGCTCATCATCTTTGACACTTTTTAAAAGAAGAAAAGAGGTAATCAAGCCGGTAAAGGCAATCACGTGGTGCCAGACTGGAATCGTCCCGGTAGAAGACATTTCCATAATCCCTCCCAAGAAAACAGCGCATATATTTACGGCTGCATGAAAAAGCATAGAGGTGGAAATAGCATTGGTTTTATACACTAAATAACCCATGCCCATACCGAGAATACAAGCCGGAATTACTTCGCTGACCCCATTAAGGATATGGTATGAACCGAAAATCACACCAGCCATAATAAAACCTTTCTTTCTATTATGACCTTCGTAAGCCTTCTGCACAAACCCTCGGAAGAAGGTTTCCTCACAAATCGGTGCAAGAATGATCATGCCTATGACAAGAAGAAAACTCTGATAGACGGAGGAAGAGGTTTGCTCCCCGGTCGGCATAAGACCGATATATCGGTCTAGAAACAAACGAGTAATCTTAGAAACATAGAATACAAAGAACCACATGCTAATTCCGGATAAAATACTAATCAGGTGATTCTTACCCGATGTTTTCCGGTACCGATAAACATCTTCAAAAGACCAGCCATAAAAACGTGCCAACAATACCGGAGGCAATAAGATATATATAAATTCATTAATCCATAGATTTGTCCCTAAACCTAGTTTCGGTTGAAAAAATGCACTACCTAAAAGTGTTGCTACTGCTGTTGTAAAAAATACAATATTAGCTTGAGTGACAGTTGGCGTTTGCTTTTTTATCATATGACTCCCCTCATCCTATTGCTTTACGAATAGTACCAAATCGCCGTCAGCATTCTCACAAGTCAATTTGAACAGGTACTCTCCCGGTGGCAATGTTGTTTCAAGTTGATCGCATATTCTGTTATGTTCCGGATGAACCATGCCGTAATAGTTTGATGACTCTCCTATCAAATCAATCGAAACATTTCCCGACTCAGCAGATGTGTATATGGAGAATCCAATATTTGTCGTTTTTGTTAGGGAAAGTGTATAGATCACCTCACCTTTATAAACAAGCCCCGAAAGGTTCGTAGAAAAGACCTTTTCATACCCGTCAGGGGGATTCATCAAGTCACCGTTATGTATTTTCAACAATCTTTCATATTCTGAAATATCCTTAGGTGTTACCCGATAACCGACGGCAATCTTACCTTCCGTTTTCTCACCGGATAGATATATGGAATATGTACCCGGATCTATAATTAAAGTGGCCGATGTTGATGCACTTCCCGTATACTGGCCAATGTTAAAATAGATCTCTTGATTTTTATAACCTAGTATTGCTGACTCGCTTACCACTTTTACTATCTTTTCACCTGAAGCATCCGATTGTATAAAAAGCTCAACACTCGACGGCACATTTAAATCACTTTCAAAAATCAACTCTTCTGTCCTATCTTGTTCGCTTAAGTCTACAATCACTTTGTCAAACCGCGATGGAATATTAAATGCTTCCTTATTTTGGCTCACATAATCTATGATCATTAAAGGCAAACAAATTATAAGACTGAATAGAAGAATTGAATACACAGATTTTTTCATCCTCTTACACCATATATCCTCTCTTAGTTAAACAATGACCTGTTTTGCATTGTAATCACTGCCGATAGTTTTTGATCGTCTCGTCGCTCCAAATATGAGCTTCTATATATCGCTCAGGGCCATATTTCCCATCATTGTTCCAATCTTGTGGTAACCCATACTTTTCAATGATGAGTAATATCTCGTCGTAAGTATATAATTGGTGCCTGTATTCCTTTCCGTCGTTAACCGTGGGGCTAAAAGTAGGCATGGAATCACCATAGGTAAAGGAGATTGTTCTTACATCAAATTCTTCAATGGGTATCTTAACAAAACCACTGTTTTCAAACCATGTGCTTAACCATGGGCTATGCTCGATCACCATATAATGCGGTGACGATCTATGGATAAGACCGCCTTTTTTCAAAAATTCCGCTCTTATTATATTTTCACAATTACGCCGAAATTCAACATATTTATCGTGTCTTTTTGCGCTTTGTGAAGTTGGTCTGGTTATTTTAATCGTCTCAAGTATAGATTTTGCTTCATCCGTAGGCAGATCTGACAGGCTGATAAACGGACCGATTGATTTATCAAAATAGTGGTATAAAAACATGAATGTCCTCCCGTTAATAACAATACATTCATCTCTATGTTTTTTCGCATCGAGGTATGTTGATATTGGTATTGTACACAAAAGTTGAGTATCTTAATATTATTATGACAGAAAATCGCAGACAGCTCAACTACTCAACTCGACTCAACTATTTTCTATATTACAAGAACCAATACTACTACCGAAGCGATTAAGGATACCACAGCAACCGGAGCGCAATATTTGATAAAAGTCAAAGCCGTGAAGTTGTTTTCTTTATCCTTTAATATCTTCATCAGCATAACTCCGGCAAGAGCACCGATAGGGCTGAAGAATGCGCCAATATTTGAACCGATGATCGTAGCGTAAACTGCAACGGATTGATAAGCTCCGGCAGTTCCGTTGTTCAAGATGCTAGTAAACAAGACGCTCATGGGAATATTATTGATGACATTAGAACTTAAGGCCGATGCAAAACCAAACAACAAACCCACACTTATAGAGCTGTCCGTAATGGAAAACAACCGGTCAGAGAACATGTGAGTGATCGCATGTCTATCCAACGCCAAAACCGCAATAAACATCGATAACAAAAATGGGATCACCGTATACGGCAAACCATTGAACACATCTTTCAGGTTAACATACTGCCCCTTATGTATAAGTTCTCCTCTTTTTTTTCTATAAAGATCGATCATCACAAACGCAACCAGTAAAAGCAACGCAAAAGCCAAAGATATCAACCACATTTCCAAATGTATATATGAGCCTATGGTCAATACAACCACGCACAGGGCAAGGTCGGTAAGGGAGATCATGGCCATAGTTTTATCTTTTAATTCCGGTTTTCCCACAACCCCCTCCCTTAAAGGTAGCTTCAAGGACTTTCGGAAAATTAGCAAGAGCATGAAAAAAGAGGACAAACCGGCCGCAACCCCGGGTAATGCCATCACTTTTACATATTCAATAAATGTGATGCCCATAGACGAAGCAATATAGATGTTGGTGGGGTTACCAATAATCAGAACCAAGCTCCATGTATTTGCGGCAACAAATTCTGCCACAATATATGGAATAGGATTGATTCCTGCATTTTTTGAAAAGTAATAAATAAACGGTGTAAATGTGAGGATGATGATGTCGTTGCTGGTAAATACAGTCAATACAGCCACCACAGTGTAGAACATCACAAACAAATGACGTTGTCCTTTATTCGATAAGCTCATAACTTTAAGAGCGCAGTATTCAAAAAATCCCGCCTTATCCAGCATAACCGAGATAAAACACATAGACATAAAAAGCACAAGTATCTTAATTGGATTCATGCCTTCATCAGACATCACACCTGCTAACGCCATACGAGGCGTTATAGCGCCAACAGCTAGCAAAATGACTGGTATCGTCAACGCAACAGCCCAGAAACTTTCCACCTGAACCATCCGTCCCTTATATTTTAAAGGATGTAACGTAATCATCGGTTTTTTAACAACCATAACGGCAATACACAAGCATACTGCGATTGTCAGCACTAATACAAAATATCCCATATGTACTCTCCAACCTTGATATTAAGCACAACTAAACCATTATACAACAAACAACCGGTGATCGTAAGATCCGTTATATAAATATTTCATCCGTTATATAAATATTTCTTGAAGGTAAACATTAGCAAACATCAACTCCATTGAAGATAAAATGAGCAAAAATATAATAAACAAAAAGTGAGGTTAATGAATCAACCTCACTTTTTTGTTCTAAAGATAATTTCCGGTCTTCTTGAAAATCATCTTCTTCAAAAACTCATCAACACATCAAGTCTTTTATTTCTTTTTCCAACCATTCTTCAAAAGCATGGACACCTTCTTGTCTTTTTAGTTCTACAAAATGATAACTCTTTACAATGATCGGTTTGTCATCCTTGGTAATCAGGAAAAAGGTATCTGTATTGAATAGATCAAAATATTCTTTCACTCCTAATCTTTCAAAAAGATTTTTTCCTAGCCTTTTGGAATACTCACCCGGGGATGCATTAACACGAAATATTGCGTCTGCAAATCCTGTACCGCCTCTAACTCTTAGACTCTGGTTATAAAATTCACTCATGTACTCCTCCGTTCTTTCCCTGTCAAGAATTAAGGTAATAAAAAAAGCCCTTGGAGGAGCCTTGTTGTTCTCCTCATCGATGTTAGCATTACCACCTTACTTTATAGCAGGTTGGTGTGCGGTCACTGAGCTAACTCTCTACCGTCACTCTTGATAAGAAATATATGATTTTAACTTATGTTAGCATAAATTCAGACTTTACACAAGAACTAACCAACCTTTTGGTAAATCAATAATACCTCAATCCATTTGCTTATGTCGGGTCCCTCTTTGTGAGAAAAAGCCTGCACGCCGATCCTTTGGAATTGTTTTATTCAGGCTTCTAATTACTTTTCGAGAAATGCCGTCAATTTTAAACCATAATATATCGGGGAAAATCCAATAAGGCTATAACGAAGTTTTTAAACCAGATGTTATTTTTATTAATTTCATATGTATTTTTGTATGTTTATAATGTATAAATAACATTTTCCATCATTAAACTATTTCAAACTATTGAAAATGCTTTCAGACTATTGAAAAATATACCTTACAGTTGTAAGATTAAGTTGATGCCTTCAAAATTGCCATCCGGATCAATCGGAATACGCACCGAGGCTCTTGTATTTTTTAATGAGTGACGCAAAAGAATTTTACGAACTGTTACTTAGCACGAAAGGATTTACACATGGTTTTTTCCAGTTTGGAGTTCCTGTTCTTGTTTCTGCCGGTTACGCTGCTTCTGTATTTCACCGTTCCCAAAAAGCACCTCAAGTGGCGCAACGTCGTACTGTTGGTCACCAGCCTTATTTTCTACGGCTGGGGCGAACCGGTTTATGTATTTTTAATGATAGCCACCATTATAGTGGACTATATCTGTGGTTATTACATCGATAAATACCTCGATACGCAGCCTTTGAAAGCCAAGGGTGTGTTGATTGCGGCGATCGTGATTAATTTGGGTATACTGGGGTTCTTTAAGTATTACGACTTCATAGTGAGCAATCTGCGGCTCATTCCCGGACTTGACGGGTTGCCACTGCTTCATCTTGAACTTCCTATCGGTATCTCATTCTACACCTTTCAAGCCCTCAGCTATGTAATTGACGTTTACCGCCGCGACGCCAGGGTCCAGAAAAACGTCGCCACCTTTGGCGCCTATGTTACACTATATCCCCAGCTTATAGCAGGACCCATCGTGCGCTATACCGACGTGGACGAGATGTTGCGAAAGCGTGAGGAAAACATCGCTTTGTTCGCATCGGGCGTTCGTACATTTTTTGCCGGATTTGCTAAGAAGATTCTACTGGCCAACGTAGCCGGAGAGATTTGGAACGCCCAGTCGGCGATCCCGTTGAGCGAGCGTACGGTGATGGGCGCGTGGATCGGTATGATTTGCTATGCCTTCCAAATTTATTTCGACTTCTCAGGCTATTCCGACATGGCCATCGGCTTGGGAAAGATGATCGGCTTTAAGTTCCTTGAGAACTTTAATTACCCCTACATAGCCCGCTCAATCACCGATTTTTGGAGACGGTGGCATATGTCGCTGTCCACTTGGTTTCGCGAATATGTCTATTTTCCGTTGGGAGGCAGTCGTTGCTCCACAATTATTAATATCCGCAACCTGTTGATTGTTTGGCTTCTTACAGGTTTATGGCACGGGGCAAGCTGGAATTACATACTTTGGGGCTTATACTACTTTGTACTGCTGGTGATTGAAAAGCAGGTGCTGCATAAAATTCTTGTCAAACTACCGGTGTTTTTCCAGCATCTGTATGCATTGTTTTTCATACTTTTCGGATGGTTGCTGTTTGTGTTCGAAGATTTATCCGCTGGTATAGTATATCTGGGCAACATGTTCGGTGTAGGCACCATGGCCTCCATCTCGCAGCTTGACTTCTACAACATCACGCGTTTCCTGCCCTTTATCATCATATGCGTGTTGGCTTCCATCCCGCAGCCCCGAAGGCTGTTCTACCGCTTTTACGAGAAGTACATGTGGGTCAGGGTTGCAGCCTATGTTGCCGGAGCTGCTGTTCTGGTGTTGGGATTGTCTTATCTTGTCGATTCCTCATACAATCCCTTCCTTTATTTCAGATTTTAACGCCTCTTCGAGTGAATATAAATATTATGAAGGAGAGTTTTCGATAGCATGAATAATAGACCCGAAAAAAATACCGAGCAGGATATCCTGCTTGACATACAAATGCGATGTGCGCCTCGGTCGCGTATCATCGATATGCTGACTGTGTTTACCTTCCTGGCGGTGATATTCGCCATGGCTGTCATATTTGTAATCCTGCCCGACAAAGCCTTTTCAGATCAGGAGAACCGCGCCCTACAGCAAAGGCCCGTGATTTCTTCTCCCGGCAAGCCCCTGGGCAGGCTGCTTGATGGCAGTTACACTGCCGACATCGCAAAATACTATGCCGACCAGTTTCCCGCCCGAGACTTATTCATAGGTATCAAGGGCTACACCGAAATCGCCCTGGGGAAGCAGGAAAACAATTCGATTATACTCGGCAGCGACGGATATTTAATCACACGTCCCCCCGCACCCGATTACACAGCGTTGGAGGAGAACCTCCGCCCTATCGGCGCTTTTGCCGATGTAATGAAGCAGATGGACGTGCCTGTGACACTGGCTATTGCCGGGCGTACCTACGAAGCCATGAATAGCTACCTACCTGTCACCTTCCCTAAAACACAGGTTAGTCAGCTCTGGGAATACACACAATATGTTGCCGATGACTACACAAGCATGCAATATATAAACCTTTTGGACCCCATGAGAGCAATCATCGACGGCGAGCAAGAATCAGGTCCTCTGTACTACCGCACCGATCACCATTGGACCACGTTGGGCGCCTATTATGCCTACGCCGAAATTATCAAATCCTTCAAAGACAAGGGGTTCCAGCCGGCAGCCCTTTCCGCATTCACAGTAGAGCAGGTGTCCTCCCGCTTCTACGGCACTACATGGAGCAAGGCCGGCATGAAGTGGATCAAGCCTGACATCATGGATTATTTCCGATATGAAGGCGACGAGGATTACATAACGACAATTGAAGACACCGGTATCAGCTTTAAAGGTTTTTACGATCGCAGCTACCTGGATAAAAAAGATAAATATTCCTCTTTCATCAGCGGCAACAACGGCAGGGTGGACATCACTCGAGCCGACGGTCAAAAGCGCGAGAAGTTACTGGTTATGAAGGACAGTTTCGCTCATTCCATGGTGCCGTTTTTAGCCATGCATTACGACCTGGTGATCCTCGACCTGCGTTATTATTCCGAATCAGTCCCCAAACTGGTATTACAAGAAGGTATCAGCCGCGTACTGGTAATAGGCAACATGGAAAACCTCTGCCAGAACGCAATTTATGGTAACCTATACTACGGAGCTGACCAAGCATTGGTTGCCTATTCCAGGAGCATTTACCCCATCAGCGACATACAGGTTAATGGCAACTCTATTAAGGACTACACCATTGTGTATCCCAATAAACCGGGTGGCTACAACGGCGCCGCAAAGCTCCTCCATGACACCATATTAGAAAAGACGGGCTATGACCTGAAAATGGAGACCTCAAGCAAGTACGAAAATTATGACCGTGCCATCATTCTGGCTGACACAGGCCTACCCGTTGAAGGTTTGATCAATATCTCGGTAGAGGGTAACAACCTCTACATGCAATCAACTGCCCAGGCAGGCATCACCGGAGTGGTGGAAACGTTTATAGACATGTATATAACGAAAGGCACGGGAGCATTCAATTTCCCGGCCGGCTACGACTACACAGACTTGTCCAACGAAATTATTACCATAATGCCGGAGTAGCTAAAGCTTACCGGCATATACGAAAGGATTAAACCATGATTAGAATACGAAGTGTGGCACTTCTTTTAGTTTTAACTGTGCTTTTTGTTTTATCGGGATGCATGAAACTAAGTAACGGCCAGCCTGTAGAGTCATCTCAACCGGGCAGTTCCGATACTCCTACAACCTCAGTTGAGCTACCGGACCTGTCGGCAAAGGAAATTGCCGATGCGATCATGTCCGTTTTCGAGGGGCAGGAGCTGTCTCCTATGACCAGGTATTATCTCGGTGCGTCAAAGGATGCACCTGAGTATTTCGAACCCGAGCGCAGCGGATGGCTGATCACAGGTAAGATGGACGCCGATCCCGTGATGGATTTGCTCTCCGATTATGCCTTTTATGTGCCCAAAGGTTGGTATGCCTTTGAAGTAGACGTACTCAAGGTCAAAGAAGCAGCTAACCTCGTCCAAGCCGGAGAGTATTTACAGGCGCGCCGCAGCCGCCAGGACGGCCCCGACCTTGAGTTCTACAACTCCGTGGATTTACCGTTGATACGCAATGCTCGCATTTTCACCATCGGTAACTATGCCATTATGTTGGCCACCACCGACAATGACAAGGCTCAGCTGGCCATCGACGAACTGTTCGAAGGCAAGGCACAGGTCAATACCGACATCATTGCCGACCCGGGTGAGGTGATTACCGAACCGGAGTTTGACTTCTCAATAGACTCTGTCGATGTCGTACAATTACAATCCGTAAACAGCTTAGATTTAACAATGTTGGAGCCCGAGCCAAAGAAGAACCTGCCGCCGGATCAGATCACCGAGATTCCTAACATCACCGTTTGCAAATACACCCATAATACTATGTTTCTGTTAGGTGGCTCCTGTGAGGAAGGTGCAGTAATAAACGTTCGCGGCGGCACCGAGGAGATCAAATCCCGCAGCGACTACGGCGACTGGCTGGTAGAAGTGCCCATCGACCCCGAGAAGTTGTCGGTACTCTACATGACGGCTACTATCCCCGGCAAAGCCGAAAGCGACACAGTTAAGTTCATTGTGCAACCCCAGGAAGGTATCACCTTGTACAAAGACAGCGGTGTATTCGGCGTAGTAGTGGGCAACAATTATTTCAGCTGGTTTCAAGACTGCATCCCCGGTTTCACAGGTAGCAATGTGTTGAAAGACAACGAGATAGAGAGCTTAAAAGAACGTTACTCCAAAAAGGTTGATGCCCTGCGTTCCAAGAACCTAGACACCGAAATAATCGTTCTGATGGTCCCCTCACCCATGCGGATCTACGCCGAGGAAGTCCCCTCCTATCTTGAGCAGACCACAGGCGTGACCTTGACTGACCAGTTCAATAAAGCCATGGATGAAGTAGGCATCACTGTGATCGACCTTAGGGATGTAATGTTCGCCCACAAAAACGACCCTTTCAAGATATACCACCGCACCGATTCCCACTGGACTGACTACGGCGCTTACTTTGGCTACATCGAGCTGATGAAACACATTGCTAAAAAATTCCCCGATGCCGCTCCGCGCCCCTCAAGTGACTTTGAGTTCTATAACAAAAAAGTTAACTTCGGTGACATATATCATACTCTAGGCTTAGGACGCGATGTGCTCAAGGAATACTCCGCATTTGTCAAATTCAAATTCCAACCGCCGGGAGGCTTTCGAAATCTCTATAACGGCAACAGCTTGGTGATAGACCACGACATCACCAACAAGAAGCAGACCACGGCAAGCAACCTGACCGACCTGAATCTTCCGAGCGGATATGTCTTACGTGACTCCTTCTGTGGTCCTATTTTCAACTTCGTGACGGATCGCTTCTCGAAGTTAACTTGGCAGTCCATGTGGGATTACACCTTCGACATTAACCAAATAGCCCAAGCCAAACCGGACTACCTCATCTACATAATTAATGAGCGCAACATTAAGAACATATTGTACGAGTGAGTTTTTAAGGAATAAGCGAGAGTATCAAGCAGGAATACTACGAATAGTTTGAGGAATCCTCTATGGAGGCAAATAATATGTAAAGAAAGAAGGAGAATTACGAATTCCATGTAAGTCCCAAGTGATTTTGTGGAATACTCAAATAGAATAGCTGAAATAGAAACAGATTAATTCATTTATTTATGAGCATTGGTTTTCGACTGATTTGATAATTCGGGGAAACATAGTTGATATAACCAAAGTAGACGGTATAAAACGAGGGTTTGATATGGCTTAACAGTATTATCATTTTACATTTACATACAACTTCTCACCAATCAAGTAAAAGTTATGCGTCTACAAAGGAAAATAAAAATTGGTCAGTTGGCATTTGCAAGTTGTTAAATGCAAAATTTTGAATTTGGGGATTATCATAACTATTTGTAATTTTAATTACATTACCGCTCTGATCAACAAACATTACCGGGTTATTGTGCCCATACATGTAAAGATTCAAACTCAGCGGATCTTTAATATCTCCACTATAGCTATCCTCAGTAATGAACCTACCTATAGCAGGGTCATAATACCGTGCCCTAAGATAAATCGTTCCGGTTTCTTTGTCAAAGTATTCACCGCAATAGCGGAACTGGTTATCATCAGCTGCATTCGGATTCGTTTCATTACCGAATGCATCATAGTCATAACTCTTGGTTATCGTTCAGACTGCATCCGTAAGTGCCGTAACATCACCGTGGGCGTTGAACAGGTAAAAGTTTAGTACCATCGTCTCTTGCAATCAGGTTGATGCCATGTATGTGGATTTGCCGTCACATCTTAATATCCGACTAATTTCACTTAAAACATGCCGAGTTTCCCTGGACTCGTCTAATCCATAGTATGAACATATATTATCTATTGATTGGTCTTTAAACGGAAGGTACCAGAAATTAGCTACAATAGGGTTAATCTTATCTTCCACACCAAAATATTTTCCCAAACCTTCGGCATTTTTTACAGCTGCATAATCAATATCGATTGTAAATAATTTGCCTTTTAATCCTGACTTTAATAAAGAACATGTACCGAATCACGCACCGGTACCCAATTCAAGTATAGTTTCGGAGTTTAGGTTTGAGACAACTTCAACATATTCTTTAATATGAACAACCCATTTTATAACCGTATTTTCAAATACCTCACACCTAGATTTCCCATTCTTATATGTTGCATATTTTTCTCAGTCACCTATAGCTTTCTGTGTTATTGAGGGATGTTCCGAACTGATATTATTATTATTGATTCTTAACAAGGATTTTATCTTGTCCTTAGAAAACACAGAAAAACCAGCTAAAACGTTACACTTCAAATGACCTGGTAAGTAATTTAAACTGCTAAACTTTTAGAATTTAGCAGTACGCTATTTACGCAACGGGCTCTTCACATTCATTATTCATGTTAAATAATAATTTTCCACGCCTACTCGGGGCTCGATCCTTCACTTTTACGATTACCGCCTACTATCTAACTGTCTATGCTTAACATTATAAGTTGCCCCATAATGTCCAAGACTCGCTAGGAGCGGTTTGCTAAATCTTGCTCAGTGGGATTCCCACCCACTATATTCTACGCCCTTAACCTTGGCGCACTGTCTGACACCGGCAAATATTGACCCCCGTATATTCTACTGCTCATATAACTATTTGCTTGATTTGTGGCATATATTCTTCTTCGAAACACATTGTCCAATAACCAGTTTCATCTACTTTATAGATTACTCTTCTTTCTTCTATAAACTTGTCTTTGGAAAAATAGTATCCATTATTCTTGACTTATCACTGCCTTCAGGTTCTTTTGCAGTTGCGAGCCAACGCCTAAGGGCTGGCTCTGATATATCTAAACTCTTGCAAACCTCACTGATTGCCCTACCATTTTCAATAACCATTTTTACAGCACTTGCTTTAAATTCATCATATATTTTTTGCTTGTTTCCTAGCATTTTCCTACGCTTCCATT
>CALCRE010000016.1 GCA_937894465.1 uncultured Clostridia bacterium | reverse complement strand
AAACACCCCGGTGAATGTTATGGTCAACATCAAGATCAATATGGCGATAAATGCTGTGATTTTTTTGATCATATCATCATGTCTCGATTATATTTAAAACGATACTTCAGGCACATTCAAGCTGCCTTCATCGGCTTCAAAGTATTCATGTCGTTCGAACCCGAACATACTTGCAAAGATGTTAGCCGGAAACTTTTTTACTCTGGTATTGAACGTTTGAACCGCATCATTATAGTCTTTTCTTGAGATGGAAATTCTGTTTTCCGTACTCTCCAAATTGTCCATCAATTGAATAAAGTTTTTATCCGCTTTCAATTGGGGGTAATTCTCCACCACCACCAGCAATCTGCTTAAAGCTCCCGACAACTCTTCGTTAGCATCAGCCAATTCTCCCATATTGCCGGCTCCGGAGAGTTTTGACCTGGCGTCTGCGATATCGGTAAATATATCTTCCTCATGTTTTGCATACCCTTTTACGGTAGCTACTAAATTGGGAATCAAATCGGCTCTTCTTTGTAAGTTATTCTCCACTTGACTCCATTTGGATTCAACATCCTCATTCAATTCCACAGTACCATTATAAACACCGATGACCTGAGCAACCAGAATCACCACCAAAACAACAACAACTATTAAAGCTATAAACCCTTTTTTCACTATTGAATCATCCTTTCCTTTATACATTCAAATAAAAGAATTATATCATATTTATATGCATCTTCTATTGTTTTCATTTATGATAGTGACTTTTTAAAAATAATACCCAACATTTAGAAGGTTATGCTATAATACTTTTTGAGGTGATCATAAATGAAATTTGGTGTTGCAAAAGACATAATATCTCCGGATGTTAGAACAGGTATGTCCGGATACGGTTCAAGATACGGTGAGTTTTTTAAAGACATTCATGACGACTTGTACGTCCGATGCCTTTATACGGAAAACGGCGATGATCAATTATTGATGGTGGTATATGATTTGACATTCCACGATTTTTCATTGACAACAGCCATCAGGGAATATATCGATGAGAAATATGGCTTGTCGGCCGATCAATTGATTTTGTCCTACACACATACTCATGCCGCTCCAGCCATAGAAGGGTTTTCTCCCGGAGAACAAAATCCCCAATACGAAGCAATGTTATTAGAAAGAACCAAAAGCTGCATCGATCGTTGCATGCTGAACATATATGAAGGTTCAGTTTCTTTTTGTCAAGTGAAGGGAGATTGGAATATCAATCGAAGAAAACTGATTGATGGAAAGCTGGTAGGCGGACCCTATCCCGAAGGTCTATCCGATAAGACAATGAATCTATTAAAATTTTCGGATAATGACGGTGTCATTCGCGCTCTCTTGTTCAATTACGGTTGTCATCCCGTTGCACTCGGCGGTGCCAATTACAGCATTTCAACAGAATATCCCGGTCGAGTTTGCGAAATCTTACAAGGTAAGTATTATGGATGCACTCCTTTGTTCTTCCAAGGCGCAGGAGCTCATGAACGTCCAAAAATCGCATATAACAACGGAAAATGGATCAGTTGCAGTTTTGAAGAAGTGAATGAAATGGCTTACCAAATGGCATCTCGTATTGATACGGCCATTGCTAACGGAAAATTTACACCCATCGATTTTTCTCCTAAGGGAAAAGCCTTTGAAGTGAACGTTCCCATTATTCCTTTCACAAAAGAGTTTTTGAACGAAAAAATTCGAACATCCCGAGGTTTCATGGAAAACACATTTAAAACCATTCTGAAAGAATATGATGATTCACCGGACTACTTGCCTTTGCGAGGTGGTGTTGTCAAAGTAAGTGAAGATGTGTATATAGCATGGTTGACCGGCGAAATTGTTGTGGAAGTAAAAGATTTGATTCATAAAGCCATCGGAGAGGATAAAAAGCTTATATTCATCGGCTATGCCGATTCCATCGCTTACATTCCTAATTCCACCATTATCGAGCAAGGTGGATATGAAGGCGGAGAAGCAATGTATGCCTTTGCTAGAAAAGGAGCTTTCATACCTGAAATCGATCAAATTCTGTTTGATTCATTCAAACAAGCAACTGAACAAATATAACTAACATAAAAAAACAGGTTAAAAGGGCACAGGGTGCCCTTTTTCTGTATCCTGCATTTTACTTTATAGTTCCTCTTCCTTTAGAGTAATCTGCAAGAGTACCTCCCCGTCATGGATTTTCGTGCATAATCGATTTCCAAATAACGAACGGGAGCATCATCCGGGATTTCATTGAACAGTGACAGTGAACTGAGGTTTAGCCTTTGCTCATTCAATATTTTCAAAGACAAGGGATCCGGTGTGTATGTTTTTAAAAATTCATTTTCTTGCTCTTTTTTTACCAGTGTATAATTCAATCTGTCCTTGAATTGAGAGGGTAGTTTCCGATACGGAAAAGAACAAGCCAAATCCATCTTCAGCAAAATCAATATGACATTTTTATGTTCATCATCAACCTCGGAAAGCCCTTGTATAAAATGAGCAAATACATCAAAGCATTCATATGCGGACAAAGGACGGGACAAGTATCCACGATCCTTTAAGTATGATCCTAAAAATGAAAACAACAGAAAAGGTGTAAACAGCTTCTGAAGGAAAATATATTCCAAAACAAATGTAAAATTCGATGAGTTTGAAAAACGCTCCACAGCTGTTTCGGTGTTCTTTAATACTAACAAATCCTCATAACTCATCCATGGCGTTTTTAGAATCTCATAAGGTGGTTTTTCGGTATAACAACTGTTGTTTTGATCATATTCACCTTTTATCTTTGTTCCTTTTAGCAGTTTTAAAAAACCAAGCTGTAAATGGTGCCCTCCGATATTGTAGACATCATTAAAAGATCGTTCAAAACTTTTCAAATCCTCATAGGGTAAACCGGCAATTAAGTCGGTATGGACATGAACATTCCCTTTCTTGATCACATTTTTCAAGTTTTCAGCCGACCGTTCAAAAGATATATTACGGCAAATGGCTTCAGTAGTTTCAGGGTTGGTGGTTTGTATACCCGCTTCTATTTGAATGCGACCTTTCGGCATACGGTTTAAAACATCAATCAAGTCCTCATTCAATAAATCAGCGGCAATCTCCAAATGAAACAGTGTCTCGGTTTTCATATCAGAAATATGTTCTAAAATTTGAAGTGCTCTCTTCTTATCAGCATTGAATGTCCGATCGGTAAGTTTGACCAATCTGACACCTAATTGATTAAATATTTCAATTTCAGAAAACACCTTGTCCAAAGACTTTTTACGATATGCCTTTTCCACGGATGACATGCAGTAGCTACAAGAGTAAGGGCAACCACGTGAGGTTTCATAATAGAAAATCTTGTTTTTGTTGTTTTCAATAAACTCCCTGTCATAAGGAAATTTAAGTTTGTCCAAATCCTTGATCAATCCGACGGATCGGTTGGATATGATATCACTTTGATTACGATACGCCACATTTGTCGGCATGAGGATGGAGATTCCAGATAAAATATCTACCACATCCTTGAATGCTTCCTCGGCTTCACCGGCAATACAGTAATTAACAGCCGGATTTCGATCTAAAAATTCCACACAGTCATAAGATACCTCCGGACCACCACAAATGATGATTACACCAGGCAAAACCTTTTTTACATCCCTTAACAATGTTTCTATAATCTCAATGTTCCATATATAGCAAGAAAAGCATAAGACATCAGGAGCGGCTAGAAATATATCCGATAAAAAATCATGGTAATGACCATTTATTGTATGTTCTATAATCAAAGGTTCATAGTTTTCAATGCTCTTATGCAAAGAATGCAAAGCAAGGGCGGTATGGGTATAGCTGGAGTTTAATCCAAACAGCAAAATTTTCATGGTTGTCTCCTATCAATATAGCCTTACCGCCATTATACTACAAAAAAAGCCCAAAGTTATCATTCCAAGAGTATTAACCGGTCATATCCTTTAATGTGATACCGATTTGCTTTAAATAGTATTGCACATTTTTAATTCCAACATCTTCTGACGTCACCAAGGGAATATCCAATAAAACCAACCCATTTTCCGTGATTTGAAGATTACCGACTTTTGTTCCTTCTTCAACAGGAGCTTTAATAATATTTGGAAAGATAGCGTTGTACTTCAAATCGGCCACACTATGGTTTGCCAAAAGCATCCTGATATCTTCAGAAGCTACAATGCCAACTTCCGGTTCAATGCCTTTTTTGACGTTAATTTCTGCAAATCGCTCCCCTTCGCTGACCAGAGGATAATATTCATAATTTTCAAATACATAATCAAGTATTTTTATACTTGAGCTCGTCCGGGCCTTTTTAGTAGGGCAATTCAATACTACCGTCACTACATCTACTTCTCCTCTTTTTGCAGAAGTCACCAAACATCTTCCCGCTTTATTGGTAAAACCTGTTTTCAATCCGTAAACACCATCATAAAATCCCAACAATTCATTGGTATTTGTCATGTTTCTTCCGGACATGTTGATAAATTTTGTTCCTACAATATCTTTAATGATCTCATTATTTAGAGCATAAGCGCCGATCTTAGCCAATTCAAATGCTGTAGAGTGATGACCTTCTGCATCTAATCCATGAGGATTGGCAAACCGGGTATCCTTCAAACCCATCTGATCGGCTTTTTTATTCATTAAATCGGCAAACCCTGCAATATCGCCTCCGATATGCTCAGCCAACGCAATAGCGGCATCATTGCCGGAACACATCAGCATTCCATACAATAATTCATTAACGGTGATTTTCTGTCCTGCATACAACCCCATAGCCGACCCGCTTATATTTGCAGCTTTTTTAGAAACCGTAACAATATCCCCGGGTTGAGTGTTCTCAACAACAACAATAGCGGTCATCATTTTTGTTGTGCTAGCCGGTGCATTCCTTTGGTTTCCGTTCTTTTCATAGAGAATTTTACCGGAATCCAAATCCATAGCGATGGCACACAACGCTTGGACATTCGGCACAGGTGCCTTTTGCTTCATATATTGTATACTGCTGTTCGATTGGATCTCTTGTCCGCGAACTGTGTTAACCGTCATCATTAATATTAATGTACATACAAGTATTTTTTTCATTCAATGACTCCATAATAGATTTGTAAATTTATTTTTTAGGTCACGCTATATTGTTACCAACTATTGATATTTCATTTATGATAACAATGCTCAGTACCGGTAAAACTTACATCTAATAATTTTAAGGTTCATGTTCATAATAAGTATCAAGGAGGTGAGATTAATGGCAAACAACAATAGCAATCGCCCTTCAGGTTTTGAAAACATGAAATATGAAGTAGCAAAAGAAGTTGGTGTTAACCTGAACCAAGGTTACAATGGCGACATATCAGCTCGTGACGCTGGTAAAATTGGCGGAACAATCGTAAAGAAAGTTTTCGCTCAATACAGAAATAGCAACGGATAATCAAGGACTATGAATACAAGTGGTGAAGATTTTTCTTCGCCGCTATTTTAACCGAACACGACCTGCTTAAGCGGGTGATCATCAATCGAACAAGTGGAAACCCGTCTAACGGGTTTTCACCAATACCAAATGAAAGCAGCTATAGCAGCTTCCATTTATAACAGAGGGGCTTAAATGCCCTTCAAGTTATGTATTTTAATTTTTTTCGGAGAGTCAAATGACTTATGTAATCAGAACAATCGTTTTATATGTCATTGTCATAATCGTCATGCGATTAATGGGAAAAAGACAAATCGGCGAATTACAACCATATGAACTGGCCGTCGCGATCATGATATCTGAATTGGCCACTGTACCAATGCAGGATACCGGAATGCCTGTGATAAATGGTATCATTCCGATTCTGACTATATTAATTATGCAATTACTTGTTTCTTTCATTTCATTAAAAAGTGTTATCATACGTACCATCGTCAGTGGCAAGCCGGTGATCTTAATAGAAAGAGGACGTGTTGTAGAAGAGAATATGAGAAAAGAATTATACACCGTCAATGAATTGGCAGAACAATTACGAATCAAAGATATCGCCAATATTTCACAAGTGGAATTTGCAATTTTGGAAACAAACGGTCAGTTGAGTATAATCCCTAAGGTTGCAAGCCGCGCAGCCACATGCGGAGATTTGAATATTCCCGGTCAATATGAGAGTTACCCTTACTATTTAATTATTGACGGAAAGATGCTATCTGAAAACTTTAAAAAAGCAGGAATAAAAGAAAAGGACTTTTTCAATTATATTAAATCAAAAAAAATAAAGTCCGAGAAGGATATCCTATATGCCAATATTGATGATAATAAGAAGATATATATACAATTAAAAAAGGACAAAGGGGGTAAGATTATTGAGTAAAACTACTCGTTTTGTCATAGAAATATGCATTATATTGGCTATTTTAACCACATTACTGATACTTCCCGCTCGGTTTTTAAAAAAAGCAACGGATGATATGATCGTGATTGTAGAGCGTTTAATGGATGACATATATCAAGGTAAATTTGATAAAGCAGAAGAAACGTTAACCGAAATTCAAGAAACTTGGCATAAGGAAAAAAGTATCAGAGCAATTACACTAGAAGAAAAATATGTCATTGACATGGACACCAGTTTGACGCAATGTGAAGCCGCCATTAAGACTGAAGATCGCTCATCTGCTTACGAACATGCAAGTGTTATCAAACACAACATGAAAGAATCCTTTTCTTCGATTTCATTTAAATTCTGGAATATATTTTAGAACGCACAGTCTCATAAATGACTAATGAAGCGGCTACTGCAGCATTTAACGATTCAAAGTTTCCCGGCATAGGAATATTGACTTTTTCATCGCAATTTATAACCGTCTCCGGAAGCAGTCCATACGATTCATTACCTATAAAAAGAGCGATACCCCTCCATCTTCGAATATCATAAATGGACTTTTCTCCTTTCGGTGCCAAAGCATATGTGCTTATATAATTTTCTTTTAAAAACGAAATAGCAGGTTGGGAACTTTCGAAATGCCTGTGTTGAATGTGGAAAAGGCCACCCATGGTTGCCCGCACCGTTTTAGGCGAATAAAGATCCACACAATCACCTATCGTTACAAGTTTCTTTACACCGGCGGCAACGCAAGTACGAATAACAGTACCCATATTACCGGGATCCTGCAAGTTCTCCAAAACCACAATAACATCATCCGGCTCTATTTTTGTTAACGGTCGCACTACATTTTGATCCATCACCGCAAGAACACCTTGGGGAGTAACAGTGTCGGCTAACTTTGAAAACAATTCCGGCTTAAACACTACGTTTTGTCCGGTTTTCAAAGAGGAAATTACCTCACTTTTTAATAGCAGTTTGTATTGGTCTTCCGAAAAAACAAGCATTTCAAAAGAAGCACCGGCTTTTGCTGCTTCTTCAATATTCTTAATGCCTTCCACAATAAAGAATTGATTTCTTGCTTTTTTGTCCTGAAGACTCTTTACATATTTAAATATCTTATTATCCTTGCTTGAAATAACTATCATAGAGCAACCTTTCTAGTATCTAAAAGAGGTCGGAACAAATATCCGACCTCTTTTGATCATTGCATATTGAATGCTTATATATTAAGCGTTTTTTGCAACTTCAACCAATTGGGCAAATGCCGTTTTATCATTGATCGCCATTTCAGACAACATCTTACGATTAATTTGGATATTGTTTTTCTTCAATCCACCCATTAATCTGGAATAGGACATTCCATTTATTCTTGCTGCAGCATTGATTCTGGCAATCCACAATTTACGCATATCGCGTTTTTTTGCTTTTCTGTCACGGTATGCATATACACCAGATTTCATCACAGCTTGCTTAGCAGCTCTAAATTGTTTACTTTTTGCACCAAAATAACCTTTGGATAACTTTAAAATCTTTTTATGATACTTACGTGCGTGAACCGCACCTTTTACTCTTGCCATAGTACTTTCGCCTCCTTCTTATCATTTATACGGGATCATCTTTTTAATGGTTGCTGCATCTGCACTTGAAGCATAGTTTCCTAGCCTATGATGCTTCTTGGCTTTCTTGTCCTTGGAAATAAGCCGGTGGCTTCTATAAGCATGAGACATCTTAATCTTTCCGGTCCCCGTTTTTTTAAATCTTTTTTTTGATGAACTGTGAGTTTTTTGCTTAGGCATACTCTCTCTCCTCTCTTTCACTAATGACTGATTAGTTAATTGTTAAACCCCATAACCCGCTAGTATCTAGCGTTTTGAGATTTTT
>CALCRE010000015.1 GCA_937894465.1 uncultured Clostridia bacterium | reverse complement strand
GACGTGAGATTGCCGATATCTGAAAATTCTATGATCTGACACCAAGTAAATTGTTAAATTTGCTTGGTTGGGGGAGAGATAAAGGTAATCTAGTAAAGTAAATCGGTTGTAGGTCATATGGATGTTTTATTCGAAAATATGTCATCCATATGACCCGATTAATTATTGGTTAATCATATTCCTCGGTGAACTCGACTAAAGCAAGATTGTAATCTACCTCTTTAATGTCGCAATCGATTGTTTTATTGTTTAATGATACCTTTAGATCCGCATGCTTATTCGACTTAGATGTTACACTGATCAATCGGTTTTCGTAAGGATACAGCTCTGCACCTTCCGTGAAATCCACTTGAATTTTCGCACCGAACCATCCGGATTTAGATTTTGTTTCAACATTAGTGTATGCATCATTAGCCGGACGATATATTAAATAGGTCGTTGTCATGATTTCATTGCGCCCGGATTTATATGATAGTGCATAGGTTTTTGAGGGATCCTCATTGCATGCTTCAATCCATTCCGTGATTTGAGGCTGGTTTTCATAATGATCTTCTGTTAAATACATCGTATTCAGTGAAGAGCTAATGGAAAAGCTACTAAGACTAAGTACTATGACCAATGCAAACAACAAGAGGGGGATCAAAATAACCGCAATGAGAATCTTTCCTAAGGATGTATCCTTTTTTTGCGCAGGGGGTGTAAACCCATATTGTTGACCTGACAAAGGGGTCGTACATTTCGGGCAAACCGTCCAGTCCGGTTCAATGGGAAAGGAGCATCCGGGGCAGACGGCTTTTAATATGGCTCCACATTTCGGACAAGCGGTATACTGCTCGCTAACATGGGCATCACAAGCAGGGCAATTTAAATTCGAATAACTGCTGCGGACGATGAGGTAGACAATAAAACCGGTAAAAGCCGGTGCCAATATTGCGATCAAAGTCCAAAGGGCTGCATTCATTCCTCTGTAGTTTGCGTCTTTATACACATATACGCCGATCATTATGGGGATACCGATGACAAGTAGAAAAGGGATTATTGCTAATAACGGTGCTAATATATTCATACAAAACTCCTCCTTTTTTGAGTGAAAACAATCATGATAACGCTGCTACCACTTAGGCTGACGCATACATAAGCAAAACCTATGATTGCCAAAGTTATATTGACAGGTAGCAATAAGATGGATATAAGCAACATGCATAGCTGGGTGATCACACCGGCGATTGCCACAAGTGTAGTTTGACGTTGCGTTTTACGCCTTTTTAATTCTATTTGGAGCATTTTCTCACTTAAAGCAGGTGGTTGAACCGCTTCAAAATTGTAAATCGTATTCATGTTTTAACGCCTCCTTCAACAGTTTTTTTGCCTTGTTGAGCCTGGACTTTACTGTACCTGCCGGTATACTCAATAGATCAGCTGTGGATTTTAGGTCCATATCTTTAAAATAGAACAGAATGATTGTGACCCTCAATTTCTCAGGTAACTGATTAATTGCAGCATGTAAGTCGGTGTAATCCTCTTTTGGTGCAACGACCACGGTTTCCATGACTGCATCCTTGCTTTCAACGGAAGAAAAACCATCGTATATAGGGCTTTTAGACTGTCTTCTCAATCTGTTTCGATATGTATTGACACAAATTCGTGTCAGCCAAGGCTCAAAATTTTTCGTCGAGTCATATTGTGCTATATGGCGAACCACCTTCAACCATGTATCTTGATACAAGTCGTCCGCATCGGTTTTATCTGCACAAAGAGTCAAGCACAAACCGTACAAACGCTTTCCATATTGCTTTATCGATTCATCTATGGTCATTTGTGCCCTCCTTTATATACATATACAATCCGAGGTAACGAAAGGTTCATTTTATCTAAGAAAAAATAAGAAAAGCTTGGGTTATTATATCATGAAAAGTTTCGCCTAGCTTTACATAGGAAATGATTTTACATAACTTGCCGGATGGTCTAAGTAAATATATAATATACTTAGAATCTTAATTTAAGGTAAAGGTGTTATGGATAAAGTTATTCACCATAAAGTGAAATTACACTGTTCCCAACAAAAATCATTTGAAATGTT
>CALCRE010000014.1 GCA_937894465.1 uncultured Clostridia bacterium | reverse complement strand
ATACATATCCATCAAATATTTTAATATGTTTTTTGAGTCCTCAGCTGCTCCGGGCAACATCAAATGTCGAACAATAACTCCCCTTTGCATGATCCCTACCTCATCAAAAACCGTTTCTTTGGTTTGCCTGACCATTTCTTCAATGGCAAGGCTTGCATATTCAAAATAGTCAGGACAAGCAGAATATTTTTCACTCACCACCCTATCCATATATTTAATATCCGGCAGGTAAATATCCACATACCCTTCTAAAAGTTTTAATGTTGTAACCTTGGCATATCCGCTGCAGTTATATAAAACAGGAATGGTAAGCCCTTTGGATTTTGCTTTGTCTATAGCTTGTATTATAAGGGGTGTAAAGTGATCCGGAGTCACCAAGTTCACATTATGAGCTTTCTTTTGCTGCAATTCCAAAAATATTTCAGAAAGTCGTTCGATGGAAATGTTTTTCCCCTTCTCACCTTGGGCCAAACAATAGTTTTGGCAATAAACACAACCAAGGGCGCAACCTGTGAAAAATACCGTTCCTGATCCGTTGGATCCGGAGATACAAGGCTCTTCCCACATATGAAGGGAAGCTCTTGCAACAGTCAATGAATCCGTTTGACCGCAATAACCTGTTTGTCCTGCAGTACGATCCACGTGACAATTGCGAGGACATAACGTACAATCGGAAAAATAATTGAACTTCATAGGATCGTTCTTTATCACGCGTAACCTCCTCTTCATTACTATTGAATGATATCCATTAAATCAGAAAGTTCTTTTTTTGTAAGGTCACGCCACTGCCCAACCTTTAAACCGTTTAACCTGATATTCAAGATTCGAATCCGTTTAAGTTCAACTACCTCATATCCAAACACTTCGCACATACGACGAATTTGACGGTTAAGGCCTTGGGTCAATATGATGCTAAAGGTGTACTTTCCAAGCTTTTTTACTTTGCAATGTTTGGTTGTTTGACCTAGTATGTTTACACCACCGGCCATCCCTTCTATAAATTCAGGGGTCACAATTTTGTCTACAGTTACAATGTATTCCTTCCCGTGATTGTTTTCCGAACGAAGTATCTTATTAACGATATCACCGTCGCTTGTCATAAGGATCAGCCCTTCCGAATCCTTGTCCAACCTTCCAATGGGAAAGATCCGTTCAGGATGATTCACAAAATCAACGATATTTCCTTTGATATGCCTTTCGGTGGTTGATGTGATTCCCACCGGTTTGTTCAATGCAATATAAACGTGCTTTTTCTTTGATTCCAGCAATTTCCCGTCTACAAACACATGGTCGGAGGATTCAACAATACTGCCAAGCTCAGCGATTTTATCGTTTATCTTAACACGTTTTGCTTCTATTAATTTGTCTGCTTCTCGTCTGGAACAAAATCCTGTTTCGCTAATATATTTATTAACTCTCATGGAGCCTACTCTACTTTCCTAACTACGATACTTATATCGCCATACATTATACCACAAACCATTATAACGAAAATCATTGACGAGGTTCCATTTGAAATGTAGAATGATAATAATATTGAGGATTTCAAAATAAAAAAACTACAATATTAATTATTCTGATTGTTGGGTGTAAATGATGAAAAATAAGATCATTCTGATTATTGGTTTTCTCTTGGTTTTAGCTTACATAATAGTGAGTGCATTTGTACCTTCTTTGTCCAAATACCAAAACTATATCCTTATAGCAGGTATCGTTTTAATCCTTATAGACAGACTTTTCATTAGGAAAAAAAAATAAAGAACATACTTAAATCAAATAGAAAATCTTTGCAGAGGGATCGATTATGACAATAAATAGCCGTGGAACGGATCGACTGGTTTTGGATATCTTTATTAAGAAGGAACAAGAAGGGACTTACTTCAATCTGCCCTTTGAAGTACCTAAGAATGTAGATCGGATGGATATACAATACTCTTACTCCCGCAGTCATATCGTTGATCTTGCGCTGTCATCAGCCAACAATGAGTTTATCGGTGCATCCGGATCGGACCGGGAGCATATTTGGATTTGCGAATCCTTGTCCTCAGACGGATACAAAGCTGTTCAAGTTCTGCCAGGAACATGGAACATTATTGCCGGTGCATACAAGATTACATCGGACGAAGTTCCCGTCCGGTACGAAATCACATATACATACAAAAAAAGAACATTGCTAAAGGGAGATTGTCATGTTCACACCACGGCTTCAGACGGCGTACTGACAGTGGAGGAGCTTATTCCGACAGCCAAATCTTCCATGTTGGACTTTATCTGCATCACGGATCACAATAATTATACACACAATATTCCTCTTCGAAACACCGAATCACTGACCGTCATTCCCGGTGTGGAATGGACTTTATACAACGGGCATGCAAACATCCTAGGACTAGAAAAACCCATAGACGGGCAATATTTTGTCAACACCTCCGAAGAGGCTTATGAATTGTTGAATAAAGCTCGTCAAAACGGCGCCCTTATTTCCATTAATCATCCTTTCGACGACGGTTGTCCCTGGAAATGGGGATATGATTCTTTTGAATTTGACTGTATGGAAGTGTGGAACGGAATCTTCAAGCACTCGGACATGAAATGTATCTCTTTTTGGCATGACAGACTATGTCAAGGAAAACGAATTCCCATCATCGGCGGAAGTGATTTTCACCGGTTCAGCAATTATGCCGCTCCGGGGTTTCCCACCACATGGGTATACAGCATGTCAAGGGGGCAAACCGATCTACTAAACGCCTTGCGCCAAGGTCATTGTTTTGTCACATATCAACCGGACGCACCAATAATGGATATAACATGCAATCAAAGCCACATGGGAGACGCGGTTGCCTATGAACCGGGTTTATCTGTGATCTTTAATTATACTTCCGTAAAAACCGGTGACATCATTAAGATTTTGTCTTCATCCGGTTTGGAAAAAGAGATCACCTCAGCAACGTCAGGGAACCTGACTGTAGAAATAAAGGCCGAGCAAAAAAAGTTCTATCGAACCGAGCTATATCGTAATTTGCTACCTGGTTTTCCGCCGATGCTGTGCATGATCTCCAATCCCATCTATTTAAATTTATAGTTTAAAAGGTGCAGTCTCATAATTAACAAGGACAATACCTTCTTTTTGGAGTGTGTTGAAAAATTCATCATCCACTAATATTTGATACTCCCAAATCCTTTTTTGCCAACCGGCTGATTTTATGGTCTTGCTTTCCTTGGAAGGATGCATATACAATTCGGTTACACCTTCTCTTAAGTTTTGCACAACATGAATATAAAATGCTTTTAGATGTTCATAGGATGGAATGTCTTTCATACCAAAGGGGTTTGTGATCAAATCGTCCGGCAAAGGGATGCCTTTTACCGCCGCTTTTTCCACTGCATTTGTGTGTAAAAGATCCATCTCCTCCGGAATCTTGTCTCCATATGCTCCCTTTAAGAAAAATTTATTTTTAGGTAACCGAAAAGGCAGGTGATACCTGCTGCATAATGCAAATACTTGATCATAAAAAGGTTTTCCGGTAAATCCGTAAACCGTACCGCAATGATTATCTACATGGGTAGGTCTGTAACCTCTAGACAACACAAACTTATATTGCGCAAAAATTTCTTTCTCCACTTCTTCTACAATTGCATTCTTATAAAACGCATCCGTGTCATGCTGTATAAATAAATCAGAATCCAGTATGGAGGATACGGATTGGGCAGGGGCAATACTGCGCCAATGCTCTTGTTTGTATTCGGTATTCAATGTGGTATGCAGTCCCATTTTGATCTTTGGATTTCTCTTGGCCCTCTCGATGGCATCCTCTGCAGCACCGGCCGGAGTCATTACTGTAGTGGAGGTCAGACATCCGTTGTTAAAAGCATCCTCCACCGCTTCATTGGTTTCTACACAAACACCGAAATCATCGGCATTAATGATTAAATAACGTTTGGACATGATTAGCACCTCTTTCTTTTTATGTTTTTATTTCACCTTGTTGGCTTTCCGGGAATTTTAAGAAGTTTGAGATGACAAATGCTATGATCACCATAACAAAGGGGAAAATCGCCAATAAAAACAGTGCTGCACCTCCCGGGTTGTTACCGGGTACATCTCCACTTTCAAATCCGTAAATCCGATTAACTAATAAAAAAGCCGCACTTGTGAATAATCCGTTTAAACGATTCATGAATCCGGATGCACTTGTGAAAATAGCTTCTCGCTTCAAGCCGTGTTTGTTAGAGTCCTCGTCTATGATTTTTGCTTGCACCAAATCCATAGTAGAAATGACTCCGGCAAAGCCCAACCCCAACACTGTACTGGCCAATATGGCTGTAACAAGTGAGTTTGCAAAGTAGATAGGTATAAATCCTACAGCCAAAATCATTAAAGCCAGTCTCCAAACCGGAAGAACCGTTAATTTTTTGATCACTTGAGCCCAACCGGCTACTGCAACAATAGCCATGATTAAAACCGTCGCAAACAAAATGGTGGCTTGGCCGTCAGGGATCTGTAATGTATATTTGACATAGAAAGGAATGGCTGCAAGCACCAATGACATGGTAGCGGAATAAAAGGCATTTGCAAAACCGGCAATCCAAAACTTTTTGTTTTTAAACAAAGTTTTCAAACTGTCCCATAATTGAGGTTTCTCAGTTTTCAAATTTTCCGGATTCTCATGGCATCCCAATGTTGAATAGATGATGACAGTTGCTCCTAAAACACCATACACCAAAGCTGTCAAAGGATACCCTAGAGCATCGGTTACCATGGGTGTCAATGCAATGGATATGATCATGGCAACCAATTGGAATGCTTGCCTCATGGAATTAGTATTGGCTCTTTCCGCTTCGCTTTTAAAAAGATCCGGAAACAGTGCGCCGTAGTTAGCGTTTACCAAAGAATCCAGAGTTCCTGTCAATATGTAGGTCAATAGAAAATAGGCGAACAAGGAATTCCCGGTTAAAGAAGGCGGATTAAAGAAGGCAACAAGGCTCAAGGCCAGCAAAGGCGCTCCGATAACAAGCCACGGTCTTCTCCTCCCCCACTTGCTTCTTGTCCTGTCTGAAAAGTATCCGTACACCGGGTTGTCGATTGCATCGATGAATGTGTAAATGAACAATACCAGAGAAAATTGTTCTGTGTTTAACCCCAAACGGTCTACATAATAAATGGCGGCATAAGTTTTGAACATATTGATGGGAATAGATGTCCCGAACATTCCGATGGCATAACGGAAAGGACGTGTTTTTTGCACTTCTGACATATGATGCCCTCCTTTTAGACAAATTCGAGTAAGAAAGGGAAGTTAATATCTTTATCATTGTACCATAATGACCGGTCATTCTAATGCAACATTTTTAGCTTTCATTACGTCTAATAGATAAAGATAGTTTTTGTAACACTTACCGTACGTTCAGAATATTATATAACAAGAACTGTTTTTACCATATTTATATAAAATAAAAGGGGGGGTAGTAGATGAGACATGATGTATTACGCTTAACAAGTGCAATTTTAGCAATATTCTTACTCACAAATCTTTTGTTTGCAAGAGCTATCGCTCCGGCTGTCGTTTTTTCGGAAGAGAATACACCGATCAGCACAGACGGATCCGGCTCTAAAAACAATTCCGACTCTTCCACCCAAGAACAGGAGACAAATACCAATGATAATGAAACAGAGCAAAAAGAAGAACAAGAATCTGACGTCATAGATGAACAAGATCCTGAAGAAGAAGTTGAAGAAGAGGACAAGGAGAAACCTGAAGAACAGCCGGTTGAACCGGAAGATAATGAACAAGATAAAGACGAAGAAAAGGATCAAGACCAAAATGAGGATCCGGAAGAAGAGCCTTCTGTTCCGGCTGATGATGACAAAGAATCGGAACAGCCGGATTTAGCCATCACAAAGTTTGATCCGGAGGGTTTAATGTTAATACCCGGAATGTCTAATGAAGAAGTCTTAAGAATAAAAAGATTCCTGTTGGCAAAAGGATACACAAACATAGAAGCCAACTTCCTATATGATTGGTCTACAGCAGAAATGGTGAAGGATTATCAAGCTAAAAACAATTTGGCTCCGGACGGTTACATAGGTAAAAATACATTTAGAAAAATGAATGAGGACATGGAGGAAAACGGTATACAGATCCCGGCTGTAACGGTGTCTTTTACCGGAGATATCGGTGATCAAAGATGGATCATCATCAACTTAAGCTCCAACATGTTGTATCATTTAGATGGTGAAACCATACTGCATGCATATCCGGTAGCAACCGGAAAACAAGCGGGATACACACCCCAAGGAAAATTCACGATTGTCAACAAACTTGTGAATCCTGCATGGGGAGGTGCCGGAAGGCAGCCGCCCATCAAAGGCGGAGCACCGAATAATCCTTTGGGAAAACGTTGGTTGGGATTAGACATCGGAGGCGGTTATACATATGGTATTCACGGCAATGCCGATGAAACGAGTATCGGCAAGTATGTGTCATTAGGTTGTATAAGGATGCCCAACAAAGATGTGGAGAGCTTATTCGAGATCGTACAGACCGGAACCACCGTTATAATCGGCTCACAAACCACATTAAACCAACACGGAATAACATTTAATTAAAGGTGGAATTATCGTGTTTTTGATACTAATGAAAAATGAAAAACGTAAGAATTCAAAAAAAAGAGATTTGCTGGCAATAGCATCTCTTTTTTTCGTTTTAAAATAACACTAAGCAATTTTTAATTTGACTTATTGTAAAATGACGGTTAAATAGCAGTTTTTTTTATTGATTTTCAAATGCTCTTATGATACTCTAGCATAGATATAGATTTTTCGGAGAACTTATTGAATAAGAAAGATATGGCTGAATAATTCGTAATGGATTTATTCATTTTATGGATATCACCTTATATAGCGAGGTATCACTTATTAAAGGTTTATAGATAATTCACGAAGGGAGATAAATAATGACAACAAGTAACAAAAAATTATTAGCTTGGGTAAAAGAATGTGTAGACATGTGCCAACCCGATAACGTTTACTGGTGTAACGGATCGGAAGAGGAAAACCAACGTCTGCTTCAAGAAATGGTTGATGCAGGTGCATGTATCAAATTGAACGAAGAAAAACGTCCAGGATGCTATTTGTTCCGTAGCCATCCTTCAGACGTAGCACGTGTTGAAGACAGAACATTCATCGCTTCTAAGCGTAAAGAAGACGCAGGTCCGACCAATAACTGGATTGACCCTGTGGAATTGAAGAAAACAATGACCGGATTATATACCGGAAGTATGAAAGGTCGTACGATGTACGTCATTCCTTTCTCAATGGGTCCTATAGGCTCACCAATTTCTAAAATCGGTGTAGAAATTACAGACAGTGCTTATGTTGTTGTAAATATGAGAATTATGACTCGTATCGGCGACAAAGTACTTGACGTGTTAGGTGACGGAGAATTCGTAAAATGTCTCCATTCTGTAGGTGCTCCTTTGGCAGAAGGTCAAGAAGACGTTGCATGGCCTTGCGCTCCTATTGAACAAAAGTACATCAGCCATTTTCCTGAAGAAAGAACCATTTGGTCTTACGGTTCAGGATACGGCGGAAATGCATTGCTAGGTAAAAAGTGCTTTGCACTGCGTATCGCTTCAGTACAAGCTCGCGATGAAGGTTGGATGGCTGAGCACATGTTGATATTGGGATTGACTGATCCTCAAGGAAACAAAAAATACATCACCGGAGCATTCCCGAGTGCTTGCGGAAAAACAAACCTGGCTATGTTGCTTCCTACAGTTCCAGGATGGAAAGTCGAAACCGTTGGAGATGACATTGCATGGATGAAGTTCGGAAAAGACGGAAGACTTTACGCCATTAACCCGGAAGCCGGATTCTTTGGTGTTGCACCCGGTACATCCTATGATTCAAACTTCAATGCAATGAAAACCATCGAAACAAACACCATCTTCACGAACGTCGCTTTAACAGATGACGGCGATGTATGGTGGGAAGGCATCGGAACAGATGCTCCTGATCATTTGATCGACTGGAAAGGCAACGATTGGACACCGGACTCCAAAGAAAAAGCTGCTCATCCGAATGCACGCTTTACAACTCCGGCAAGCCAATGCCCCGCTATTGCTCCAGAGTGGGAAGATCCTGCAGGCGTACCCATTTCCGCTATTTTAGTCGGTGGACGTCGACCTAGCACCATCCCCTTGGTTCATGAAAGCTTGAACTGGAATCACGGTGTATTTATGGGATCCATCATGGGTTCTGAAATCACCGCAGCTACTATTTCCGATAAAATCGGTCAAGTACGTCGTGATCCTTTCGCTATGTTACCCTTTATCGGATATCACGTATGTGACTATTTACAACACTGGATTGATATCGGCGAAAAGAGCGACAATTTGCCGAAGTTATTCTATGTCAACTGGTTCCGTAAAGATGAAGACGGTCACTGGTTATGGCCGGGATTCGGCGAAAACAGCCGTGTATTGAAATGGATCGTTGAAGAAGTTTCCGGCACAGGCAAGCATGTAGACACACCCATCGGAAGAATGCCTGCAAAAGGTGCAATCGACACCGAAGGACTCGATATCAGTGAACATGATATGGATGAGTTGCTGAAAGTGAATAAGGAGCAATGGTTACAAGAAGTTGAATCCATCAAGAAAAATTACCAAAGGTTCTCCATGAACAATTGGAAGCTGTTGAAAAACGCTTGAATGCATAATTGACATTATAATAAATGATTTGAAAATTATAAAAGAACCCGTTACACATCGGGTTCTTTTTATTTTGATTTTTATTATTAATTCGTTATTTATTTTTTTCTTTCATTAATCATTTTAATCTTTCTTCGATACTTGGTTTCGCACCAATTCACAAAGACTGTTTTCTGTCAAACCGTCACAAGGTTCTTTATTCATGATTATATTAAAAATAATGTCGTTGGCTTCCCTAGCTTCCGGGGTGGGGTGAAACGGAAAAACATGACCCATTCCTTGGTATTCGTAATAGGTAAGAGGAATGCCTTGTTCATCGGCAATGGCCTTCAATTTGCGTGCATCAGGACATAGAAGCTCCCGGGTTCCTGCAAATAGAGTCATTCGCCCCAAGCCTTCCAAAGATCCGTTGATAGGGCTTAACAAGTAGTGATTCGGATCGGTATCTCCCGCCCAATATTTGCCGGTTTCAGCCAAACCTTTAATCCCCAAAGTAGGATCCACTTTTTCGTATTCCGGCATATTAGGATTGGTCATGGTAATATCCAACCAAGGGGACAACATAATGATATCCCTCGGTTGCGGCATGCCTTTTTCATGAACAAGCTGAGCTAGCGCTAATACGAAGCCTCCTCCGGCTGAATCACCCATAAATATGATGTCCTCCGGGTTATATTTTTCAAGAAGATACTCATAGACCTCCATCATCCTGGGAAAAGCATCCTTGTAGGTATAAAAAGGTAACTTGGGGTAGATGGGAACAAAAAAGTCCGTTTGAGTACGCATTTTCATGGCCAAAATATATCCCCAATGGAAAGGCAACGGATCAGATGTATATCCTCCGCCGTGAAGATACAATATTTTTATTTTGTCATTGGTGCCATCACCTTTGATCCAATACACGTCCATATCTTGTACTTTGTGCAGTTCAAAATCACTTCTTTTTCGAAAGATCGAAGGTAATACATATGGATATATGTGTCTCTTTTTCACCCTCTCCATATATTTATCAAAATGCTTCTTCTGAATAAAATGACGTTTGTTGCCTGTCAACTTCAGGACTGTCTCCGAAAATATACTGGCAAAGCTACGTTTCATAATACCTCCAGGTCACTTGAACTATACATGCTGTGTATTTTACCATAAAAACTTCTTTTGATACCAACACTTTTTCAACTGTTTTGTGAATTATTTGGAGAACCTTGAGAAGACTTATACACGTTGTATATAATGATGCTGACAAAAACAATAATACCTCCGGCTAAAGCCATTAAGCTGATGGTTTCATGGTAAAAAACAGCTACCAGGACAGGGTTTAGTATGGGCTCTATACCGGTGATCAACGACGCTGTCACCGGAGGTGTATGGTCTAATCCTTTTGAAAAGAGAATATAGGCCAAACCTAATTGGAATACACCCAATATTATGACCAATAAAAGAGTCGGAAAAGAGAAATCCGTTTGCTGTAACACATTTGGGATACCAATAAGAACGCTTGCCATTTGCCCGATGATGATGGAGGAGATGGGATGTGCGTTAGGGAATTTATTCAACATGAACACACCGGCATAAGTAATCCCGCTCAATAAAGCCAGCATGTTCCCCGTCATATTCCCTGTTTGTAATCCGTCCATAAAAAAGAAAATGATCCCGGCGAACACCACAGCACAGGTGATTACATCAACCTTATCCGGTTTTTCTTTAAAGAATATCCACATAAACAAAATAATGAATATGGGAGCGGTGAACTGCAAGACGATCGTATTTGCAGCGGTGGTAAGCTTATTGGCCAGTACATACAATGTATTCGTAGTGCACATACACGTAGCACCTAGCAGCACCGAGGGATTGACTTTTAAACGGATCTTTTTACTTTTTAAATATCCACCGATGATAACAACCGAAATAGCGCTTCGCGCAGCATTTATGGCCAAAGGTGACCAGGGAATCATTTTGATGAGCAGTCCCCCTATGGAAAAAAGCAATGCCGCTGTAAAGATGTATAAGGTACCTATTCTTTTTTTATTCATTTCAACTACCAATTATAGATTCTTGACAAAAACCCATTTGTCGTCCCCGTCATCATAAAAGTCCTTAAAAATAGCTTCGACTTTGTATAAACATTTTTCGTAAAATTTTCGTGTTCCTACGTAAAGATCACGGGAAGAAGTTTCAATATAAATCTTCTTTCCCCCTTTTTCCTTCACTTTGTCTTCGGTAACACCCATCAGTTTTTGCCCGATATGCATCCCTCTCAACTCATGCAACACTACAATCCAATAAAGGTCATAGCGATCCTTGGTGCAAGGAATTTCCCCGTAGCAGGTGTAGCCTACCGGTTTTTTTTGATATTCACACACAACAAAATGATATCCGCTTTGATCTGGTCCCTTTTGGATGCTTTCCAAAGCCAATTCTTGAGCGATTTCAATCTCATCTTCATGAAAAACTCCGGTTGACCGGGTAATCTCTTTAATAATCATATCTTCGCCTTGAAAGAGGCCATCTCTAAAAATCAAATCCTCCGATTTTAGCTCAGTAACCTTATTTATACTGTTTTCCATACGTTTATCTTTCTCCTGTTAAGCCTTTCGCAATGCCTCATCAATCAGGCGTTCTATTATTTGGGTATAGGTCAAACCGGCTAATGCGGCGGAACGAATAAATCCGCTTGCTCCCGGTGTGATGCAAGGGTTTGCATTGACTTCCAAAACCCAAGGATTCCCTTCCCTGTCCACCCTATAATCCACTCTGGCATAACCCTTGAGACCGAACTCATACCAGCATTTTTTCGAACACTCTTCTAACAACTTCAACATTTTTCCATCCTCCGGATGAAAATCATGATTTGGTACAGTGTTTTTAAATTCAAAGCTCTCCTCCGCCCATTTTGCTTTATAGTCCAATATTTCGAGCTTATCCCTTTCTTTAAACCCAATGTATCGGATTTCAGCGGCAGGCAAGACTTCCGGGTGTCCATGATTCCCAATCATAGATATATTCAATTCCCTACCTTCAATATATCGTTCGGCGAAAAAGGCTTTGTTTGTCTTCCTCATTAAATGTTGCAGTCGTTCTTGTACTCCTTCTAAAGATTCTCCCTTAATCACCGATTCTTCAGTAATATGAACCGACCCGTCTTCATCCACAGGTTTTAAAATATATCTTTCTCCTTGCATGAAACCTTTATCTTCCTGGCATGTTAACCATTCGGGAGTGGGAATCATTGCGGATTTGAGTATTTTTTTGCTTACCACCTTGTCGGTGGTCAAAAGAATCGCTTGTGCAGAACACCCGGTATAGGGGATATTCAATACTTCCAGTATGGAAGGTGCGACATAGCTTAACCTTCCTTTTTGAGCTGTGGATTCGGTCAAATTAAATACCAAAGGAGGCTTGATTTTATTCAATACATCCACAGTGTCAATAATCTTTTCGGAAAAGGACAATTGTAAAGGCTCATAACCTAATTCCAATAAGGCTTCCGAAACAGCAGAAACCTGATCAAGTACATCAGCTTCATCAGTATTTGCATCAATCGACACCAGGTTATACAATATGGGTATAACGCTTTTCATCTACTCACTCCTTTGAATATAATTGTAAATTAAAAAATCACAGAGAGAAAACTCCCCCTGTGATTTTAACACACAATGCAATTTTATGCCGCTGTTTTCTTTTTTCCAATACTCATTAATAGGTTCATGATAATACCGAATATGGCTGCTCCTGCAACACAAGGCACTTCCATTCCAAACAAAGGAATGTTTCCGTTACCTGCGAACCCAAACTGTCCGCCGACACCGATAATCAATATGGTTGCAATGATTGCAATATTTCTTGAGCTGAACATGTCCACTTTCTTCTCAATCATGATAGCGATACCTTGTACGGCAATAGCACCGAACAAATAGATTTCAAGACCGCCGATCACAGCTGAAGGAATAGAATAAATGGCATTGATCAATGGTGTGAAGCATGAGATAATCATGGCGATAATGGCTGCTGCAAACAAGACGGGAACCGAGAACACTTTGGTGATAGCCATAGCGCTGATATTTTCACCGTAATTAGTACCTGCAGGTCCTCCGATAAAACCGGAAACCATATCTCCGATACCGTCACCAATCAAGTTATGGCCTAATCTTTCAGCAATGTCATATCTCTTGTTGGAACCTTTTTTCTTTGCCAAGTCGTTTACATAGATATCCAATTGGTAAACATGAGCTGTGGACTCCGGAATGGTTGCAATGGCGATGGGCATGATCGCGGCTACTGCAATCCATGAGGGCTTGGGTAATGTAAAAATCGGAAGGGAGAAAGCACCTTGGCCTGCAGTTTCCGGTAACACTTTGAAAAGATTGATTCCGGTGATCTGATAAATAATGTATGTAACGATAC
This sequence comes from uncultured Clostridia bacterium, assembly GCA_937894465.1. Taxonomy (GTDB): domain Bacteria; phylum Bacillota; class Clostridia; order JAAYHZ01; family JAAYHZ01; genus JAAYHZ01. The sequence continues at coordinate 7,878 of CALCRE010000014.1, read as the reverse complement.
ATCCGCAAATCGGACCTAACAAAAGAGGTAATTGTCCCCAAAAGCCTTTTAGATAAACAGAGAACAAAATAGTCGATAAAAGGGTAACCAGAGAGATAATCCAAGCCATATTCATAGCAAGGGATTCCTTTGATGCATCAACAGCAATTCCGGTGGAATATGTGGCTGCATCATTCATGGCTGTTCCTGCAAGTGTCAATGCGATCACGATGGCAATAGGGCCTGTAACACTTGCCGGGAGCACCTTTTCAATGGATTCTTTTCCAAAACGTTTTACAACCAAACCGGCAGCAATGGAAACCAAACCGGACATAATGATACCGAACTGTGCTACTGCAATTTTATCATTTAAACTGTATCCGGCAATTGCTTCCGAAGCCATAAGGCTACCGATGGCAGCAACATAGGAAAAGCTAGATCCGTAGTACAATGGAATTTTCCTGCCTGTTACAAGCAAGAAACAAATGGTGGCAAGTCCGCTTGCAAAGATGGTGGTGGATATGTGGAAGCCTGTTATAATGGCCACTGCCACTGTTGCCGGGAACATAACAACCACCTGTTGGATTGCATATAATAGCAATTTCCATATTGGTGGACGCTCGTCCGGCAGATAACCGATTACATGTTGATTCTGTGTCATAAAAAGTTCCTCCTCATCACAATTGAGCATAAAATAGCCCCTCATCTTTAAACGCAGATAAGGGGCATGTCAAACTATAATCACATACGTATATGGTTATATCATGTTATGTACTAACACCTTGTCGGCATCTCCGTACCGCATTTAAAGACATTAAGCTTGTTCGTGTACACTTTATCACATCCTTTTAAAAAGTCAATCGTTTTTAAAAATTTTATATGTGTTTTTTTGCAGCACTATTAAAAGAGGTTTTCATGATATAATATTTCATATGGAATACCGGCTTAGATGGAATGGTAGAAGTTTAGAAAGGGATTATCTATGAGATTATCAAGAAAAAGCGAATATGCATTATTGGCATTGGTGGAAATGGCCAAGCTTGAGAAAGAAAACACCATTAGAACCATTGATATATGCGAAAACTGCAACATTCCAAAAAAGTACTTGGAACAAATATTACTTTTACTCAAGAGTGCAGGTTATGTTAAAAGTGTTCGGGGATCCTCAGGTGGTTATCATTTGGCCAAAAACCCGGAGTCAATCACAGTGGCTGAAATTATCCGTTTGATTGACGGGCCTTTGGCACCTGTCGGCTCAGCCAGTATTTATTTCTACGAGAAAACCCCCATCGAGCAAAATGCAAAGTTGTTGGAGATCATGAAAGAAATCCGAAGCTATGCCGCAACTCAACTTGAAAAAACCACATTAAAAGACCTTATATAAATTTACACGGAAAGGATGTCGCGTATATAACCGGAGCTCAAGGTGATTTTTGAACGATTACAAGTTCGGATCGTCGCATTGCGCTTTGTCAAAATACACAATATATTCTTTTGACTTCATGTCATATATGTAAATATCGTTCTATTCCTTCCTATTTCACCGGTCAATAATCATGAAAAATATTTTTGGATAAATATTAAAAAATATTCCCTGCATATTGCATTCTATTATTCATTAAAGTATACTTACTCGGTAGACTTAATATACTTTAGTATCACCATCGTTTTGGAGGATCAAATGGAAATAACATTATGGATCGGCCTGGGAATTATCATCATCGGTTGTTTGGTGGAATACATTGATTCCACATTAGGCATGGGCTACGGAACGGCATTGACCCCTATATTGCTCATGATGGGATTTGAGCCTATGCAGGTTGTTCCTGCCATATTGGTAGCGGAATTGTTTACAGGATTATTAGCCGGTGTCATGCATGCGAAGGTAGGCAATGTTGAGTTTAAAGTCAGAACGCTCAATCCAAAGAGAATCTATGAAAGTATAAAAAGCAGGGGTTTTCGATCAACATTCACAAACGGCATATCCCTTCATTTAAAAATTGCTTTGTTAATCAGTCTCTTCAGCGCAATAGGCGCAGTGACAGGTTCAGTTGTGGCGATTAACCTTCCGGCCTTTTACTTGAAGTTGTATATCGGTGTGTTGATTCTGTCCATGGGCATCTACATATTAGTCACCTACAACAAGAAATTTAAATTCACTTGGTCAAAATTGACCGCTATTTCCATCGTCGCATCCTTTAACAAGAGTGTCAGCGGCGGAGGCTACGGACCGGTTGTCACCGGAGGCCAGATTCTTGCCGGTGTAGATGCGAAAAACGCCATTGCCATAACATCGGTTTCCGAGTCCCTGACCTGCTTTGTCGGTATCATCGCTTACCTGATTTCCGGTGTCTCCATTGATTGGATTTTAGTACCCTATTTACTAATTGGAGGACTTTTGTCCATACCGTTTTCAGCACTGTCCGTGAAGAAAATTAAGACAGGTCACTTTAAAGCCATGATCGGTTTTGCAACCATCGTGTTAGGCTCATTTACATTATACAAACTCTTTATGTAAGATCAGCAGACTCCCTTTGCGGAACACCCTTGACAAACGGTGCAAAAAATAATGACGTAAAAGTAATGCTAAAAACAAAACCCGCATGTTTGCGGGTTTTGTTAGGTATATTACAATCCTTCTTTTTCGTACCTTGGTTCTACATAAGTCTTGTTGTAATCATTTCCTCCGGGATAGTTGGCGCTCTTTAACACACCGGGAATCTTGCCTAATTTCATCATTTCCTCAACCGCCACTGTAGTGACGCTCCACATAATGAAGGCTGCGGATAAACCTGATGCAGCACATAACCTCGGTTCCAAGCCTTCTACTTCCATTAAGGCTTCTGCTGCAGGTGCACAGTTATCCAATACGATATCGGCCAATTCATACAACTTTTTACCACTTGAATGAGGACTTTCCACCGATGTTGCATAAGTCATGGAAGTAATGGCAATGATCTTTAATCCCATCTTTTTTGCTTCATAAGCAAGATCCACAATGGAAAATGTACGACCGGATACAGAACCTAAAATCATAACGTCCCCGGGACGTGCACCGGATGCTTTCAAAGCATAAGCAGCCAACCCTTCCATGGATGTGTCCAAATCGGAACGATCACGCTTTCGGACCGGATTATCCACCACAAGGTTGTATTTGAACTTCTTGTAAAGTATCAATCCGCCTCCCCTGTAAATCAACTCCGAATCAATGATGTGTCCGGAATCACAAATATGTACACATGCTCCTTGATCCACCAATTCTGCAATTAACTTACCCGCCTTTTCAATGTTTTCCCGTTGTGTGCTTTTAACCTTGTCAACCAACGTATTGATGCTCTCCCAATATCGATCTAATAACATATTTCTTCTCCTTTACAAAGCCAACTTCTTTTTTATTATTTTGCTAAAGTATTGTACCAAGGGTCCGGTTAATAACGCCATTGCCACCGTCCCGATGCCTACTATACTTCCGAATGCAAATCCAATGGCCACACAAGTGACGTCGCTGATGATCCGCGCAATCCGAAAGGGCAGTTTATCCTTGGTGATTCCTCTTAAGATAAAAGCCACACTATCATAAGGTGACGACCCTAAATCAGGTGCCAAATACATAGCACAGGACAGTCCGGAAATGATCACTGCAACCGATAGCCATATCAAACGAATGGCAAAGGGTATGTTTTGTGCAAACAAGCTTCCCAATAAACTGGTAAAAAAGTCTGCAATATATCCGATACCTACCATATTCACCAAAGTGGCGATTCCAATGTATTTTTTGTCAAAGATTATAATCACAATAATCAGCAGTGCGTTCATGATTAATTGCCAAGTCCCGAAACTCATGGAAAATGCAGTGCTGAGTCCTAGGTTCATACAGGTATAAGGGTCAGTACCTAATTCCGCGATTCTTGCCAGTGCAATACCAAAGCCCATTAAAATAATACCAGCTACCATAACCGTCAATCTTTTCATATAATTGTTTTGTATTTTCATAAAGTCCTAATGTTTAAGTCAAACTTTCCAATGCTTCTTGAAAACCCTTCAAGAAACGTTCATCCATCCCGGATTGGAATTTTCCTTTCATTTTGTATTCGGTGATGGATCGGTCACCCGCTTCATAACCACCTTCTTTTAGCATTTTGTCGCTTGGCACATAAGCGATGGCATCATTGTATCCGAAAAACAACATGGTTCCCTTTGTAACTAATTTCTCCAACACTCTTTTTACATCCACGGAAGGCTCTCCTCCCACCGTAAAGATCACAAAATTCTCCGCCAAACAAATCACTCCGCAATTTAACAAGATATAGTCCGGCATTTCATCATAATGATCCACAATGTACTGCGCACATGCCCAGAAGAGATAGGATCCACTGTATTCATCGCTTTTTACCATGGATTTGTCAAACCGTATGTTTTGATTGCGGTTGTACCCTTTTAATTCTTCTTCAAAAACCGACTTGGGATAAACCTCCAAAGGCATCTTTATTTGAAACATCCGGCTTCCAAGGTTCACATCAATTCCGGTCCACGTACCGTTTAACAATGTGTTTTGCACCCGTAGTGCCATGGATGATGCTACTTCATTACATTCATCATAACTGATAGCTTTAAACTTGGAAGTTTTCGCACCCATTTTAAGCTTTGCATCCGCTCCGGCACCTTGAAAGAACAGAGCGGTACAACCGTAATTTTGAGCTTCCAACAAGTAGCACAGTCTGCCCGGATATTCACTTGACAGAACACGGTAGGAGTTGATGTTGGATGGGTGACAAGCGAAATTGGTCACTAACGCACGGATATGCCCTTGCTTGTCACAAAGCTTGAGTATGTACATTTTTTTGTCCACGTCTCCGTCCGGGCTAGGCACGATGGAGGGGTCGGCTACGCCGTCTTTGATCAACCTACGGCTAATATTCCATTCCCCTTCCACACAACTGTATTCCATCGTTCCTTCACATAAATTCAAGAAAGTGCGGTCAATGCATTGTGTGATTCTTTGAAATATGAATTCCTCATATTCTTCATTGTAAAAAACGAAATCATATCCTTTCACAGCCGGTCCGTAGTGGGTGTGGGTATAGGTAACCAACAAGTTATCATGAGGAATCTTGTACTTATTCCACACATAAGACCTTAGCTTTTCGGCCAATGTGTCATCATGGAACAACAAGTCCAAAGAGATGAGAAAAATCGTATTGGCATCGTCTTGCAATTGCAGGACACGGACATACAAATCATCATGGATTCCTTGAAATCGATTTCCGTAAACCGAGCCAAAGCCCATCATTGTGGTCTCGACACAAGGCGTAATGATATCCTTCGAAGCACCGAATTTGAAACATTTAGACATAGCGTGATCACCTCACGAACAAATTTGATAGTTCTATCATACTGAATTCCCGATTAAATATCAATCTTTATCAGAAGGGAAAGACACCTCTTCCAAATATAAACCGCAAGCATCAGCCATCATTTGAACACGACTGCGATCTTTAGAAGCGATTATATCTGAAATTTCCTCCCCTTTAAAAAGATAATTTCCCACCCCGATCAAATGCCCTACCATCTTTCTGACTTGGTTGTGCAAAAAGCCGTCCCCGGTGACACGGATATCAACAAAGCCGTCTTTTCCTTCAAATTCAATGGACGTGACCGTCCTGACGGTGGACTTGCTTTTAGACCTTGCATTGGAAAAAGCGGTGAAATCATGGGTACCGATGAAGTATTGCGCTGCTTTTTTCATAAGGCCCAAATCAAGTTTTTCCGGTACATGCATACTGTATTTTCTCATAAAAGGATTCGGATGTTCTTGGTTCCAAATCTTATACAAATAGGTTTTTGATTGAACATTGAACCTTGCGTGAAACCGTTCCGGCATCCATTCAACATTTACAACGCTTATATCATCCGGTAAATACCGATTCATATATTCCTTAATCTCTTTTGCCGGGGGATTGCTTTTTAATTTGAAATTAGCCGATTGGGCAATAGCATGAGCTCCTGCATCAGTGCGTCCGCTTCCGTTGATTTACACAGGTTCTCCTGCAAACAACGTCAAAACATTCTCCAGTTTGAATTGAATGGTGTTTTCTGCATCCCCTAACCTCTGCCAACCCCTGTACCGGGTTCCGTCATACTGTACCGTCAATTTATAGTTACTCATAAGTGTCTTTGCTCCTTCATATGCATGATACTTGCATTAAATATTCTTTTTGATTATCATATCAGATAAAATGTATTATACTACGGGAACGAAATATTAAGGTAAAAATTTATGAACATAATGATAAGCATACTGGCCAATAACATCTTCCCCATCTTTGTTCTGGTAGGTTTGGGATTTTTACTGGCAAAAAAATTCACGATGGATATCGGTACACTGACCAAAGTTAACTTCTATTTGCTTGTACCTTCCTTCACATTCGTGTATCTTTATACCACTGACATTCCCGTTGAAATGCTCAAAGTGTTTGCCGCAGCGGTGCTTCTCATGGTCATCAATTATTCAATTGCCTCTATTGTATCCAACCTTCGAAAATTTGACACCGGATTGAAAAATGCCTTTATCAACTCCATCATATTCTACAACAGCGGTAATATAGGAATTCCGTTAATTACGTTGATCTTCAGCAATCCCCCTTTTGTGGTCAACGGTCAAACGCCTTACCTGGATATGGCTTTAACCGCCCAAATCATGGTTTTGGTGGTACAAAACATCACCACAAACACGTTAGGCTTTTATATTGCCGGTCGTGCAAAGCTGCCCTGGAAGGAATCATTGAAAAAGATATTGAAGATGCCTGCAGTGTACATGATACCGGCCGCCTTTTTGTTCAAAGCCCTCCCTGTGGATTTGACCTGTATGCCCTTTTGGCCGGCGATGGTTTACTTGCGCAACGCTCTTGTTGCAACGGCATTATTAATCCTTGGCATTCAAATCGCAGGAACCAGGTTTAAGTCTTTGGATAAAAACGTGCTATGTTCTTCCTTAATTCGACTTGCGGGAGGCCCCCTTCTTGCTTTGGGCTTGATCTTTATACTGAAATTAGAAGGAATTCCGGCTCAAGTGACATTCATTTCTTCATCTGTACCTACTGCAGTCAATTCCGCTTTGATTGCATCAGAATGCGATAATCAACCGGATTTTGCAGCTCATGCCGTATTGTCTTCTACGGTCTTATGTGCAGTCACATTACCCGGTGTGATCTATTTGGCACAAACAATGTTCTAAACATTAGAAAGCCAACAAATATTGTCCAATAATATGACTTAAGGGGATAAATCCCATAGAACGACTATCATAGCTTTCGTTCCTGTTGTCTCCCATCACAAATACATGGCCTTCCGGAACAACAATCAAACGATTCGGAAACCATTCCATGGGTTCTTTGATATATGGCTCGTTCACAGGTTGACCGTTGATTAGCAATTGACCGTCCTTGAATTCCAAAACATCCCCCTCTTTTCCAATCACCCTTTTCACAAGGTAGACAGGTTCCGGTTTTTTTCCGGTTACTTTGTATGCGATGGTATTGTATTTAAAATAATCCAGGAAAAGATCCTTAATATTTCTCGATTGATCGATGCGACTGTCAAGCACCACTATGTCCCCTCTGTCCGGTTGGATCCCCAAAGTCTTTTGCACCTTGCTGATCAGAATTCTGTCTTGGTCGTCAAGTGTAGGCTCCATAGAATGACCGTCCACATAGGTAAACTGTATCACAAACAAGACAATCGCCAAAGCAATTGCAACACAAAAAACAATGTGAAAAATCCACTCGAATATACCTTTTATTATTTTCATACTACCCTCTTTTAACAAGTCCGCAATCGTTATATGTAAAGATTATATCACGAAATAATACAGTTTGTTTGTTTAATTCCCGTATCAAAAAA
>CALCRE010000013.1 GCA_937894465.1 uncultured Clostridia bacterium | reverse complement strand
TATTACATACTGACGGAAATAATGTCGATTTATTTAATTTGATTCTTCACAACTGGCTAAGCGAGGAATAGTTTGCACAAATGAAATACACTTGGTATAATACTAATGCTTATATCCAAATATAAGGAGGATGAATGAATGGCCAGAGGTAGAATGAGCAATTTTGGCGGCGGTGGCGGCAGCAATATGAACAACCTGATGAAGCAAGCACAAAAAATGCAACAAGATATACAACAAGCACAAGAGGAATTGGAGACCAAGACATTTGACGCAACTGTCGGCGGTGGAATGGTTTCGGTAGTAGCTAACGGAAAAAGGGAAATTCTCGAAGTTAATATTAAACCGGAAGCAATGGATCCGGATGATGTGGAGATGTTGCAAGACATGATTGTGGCTGCAATCAACGAAGTATTACGGAAAATAGATGACACAACCCAAAGTATCATGGGTAAGTATACAGGTGGTATGGGTTTGCCCGGAATGTTCTAAATCGAATAGGAATGAAATGATAAGGTATACATCATCGATCGAAAAATTAATAGAGTCTTTTATGAAACTGCCTGGAATCGGTAGGAAGACCGCTCAGCGCTTGGCGTTTCACATATTGGAAATGCCTAAGGAAAAAGCCGAGGAAATTGCCCAATCCATTTTGGATGCCAGGAACAATATAATTTCCTGCTCGGTATGTGGTGATTTGACCGACACCGACCCTTGTCGTATTTGTTCGGCGAAGGACAGGGATCCGTCATTTATATGCGTGGTTCAAGAGCCCGGTGACATTATGGCGATGGAGCGGACAAGGCAATACAACGGGTACTACCATGTTTTGCACGGAGTGATTTCACCGATGGACGGAATAGGACCTAACGATATTAATTTAAGGACTTTACTCACAAGAGTTTCGGAAAATGATGTTAAGGAAGTCATCATAGCGGTTAATCCAACAGTGGAAGGGGAAGCCACTGCAATGTATATTTCCAAGCTGTTGAATCCTTTCGGTGTCACCGTGTCCAGAATAGCCCACGGAATTCCGGTAGGCAGCGATATTGAGTATGCCGATGAAGTTACATTGGCAAAAGCCATTGAAGGCAGAAGAGTTATTTAGTAGCAGGTCATTGATAAAAATGAGTTGTAATAAAAAAACATGGTTTACTAGGAGAGTTCCTATGCCATGTTTTTTATATTGTACAACTAATCCGTACTCACATAAAGATAGAAAAATAAATTTTAACTGACAGCTGTTTGTATCTTGACTTATATATGTAAGTTGTGCTATAAATAGTAATTAGGTAGGCAACTGGTTATTTCTAACATTTTTACAACAGCACTTCATCATCTCCCTTTTATTTTCCTTTTTAACAGATTAATAAGTTTTGGAATTTGCATTTGTTATTTGCAAATGTCAGTTCAATATATATTATATAAAAGGAGGAAAATATTATGTGTAAAAGCATAATACGTCTGGTGAGCGTGATAGTATTATTTTTTGTGATGTTTACGATGATCGCGTGCTCCAGTGCAACAGAGCAACCGGAAGATACAACAGTTGCAACTACTACGACTCAAGCAACAACAACCACTAAGGCGGTAACGACCCAAGCGCAGACTACGACAACCGCAGCCGCTACTACTGCCAAGGCTGTTGAGGTTAATCCATTCGCTGAATTCTTTGAGATTACATGGATTGCTTCCATGGATACCACTTATGAAGAAGGCGGATTTGATGAGGAAATGTTGGAGGAGAAGTATAACATTGATTTACAACCTTGGGCTGTAAGTACATATGATCCTCAAGGAATAGCCATGATGTTGGCTGCAGGGGACATTCCTGACATAAGCCGTCTGGATCATTCACCCTGGAATGCAACTCAAATGTATGAGCAAGGATTGACCAGGTTGATCAATTTGGAAATGTACAAAAAGTATTTCCCATATTACTATGAATTAATGTTACAGAATGATCCGACTTCCTTTATGCACAATAACGTGAAAAATGAAGACGGTACATTATCAGACAATTTCTATGGAATTTCCTTTGTATCAGACAACAAATGGTATTACAACGTTCCGCTTGCAAGATTGGACTGGTTGGAAAATGTGGGTTATGAACTTGATGATGATCTATTGACCCCCATTACTTTGACCGATGAAAAACTAGGTAAATATAGCGGCCAAGTGTTTATTACCAATTATATTTTTCCCCATGAAGACTTCAATGATATTTTGAGAGCTTTCACGGAAGACGACCCGGATGGAAACGGTGAAGATGATACATATGGTGGTGTCCTGTTCAAGCATGACTTCAAATCTCACTGGACGGATCTTTACTGGGGACAATTTGGGGTTATCGCATCAGATGGTGCCTTTATGTATGAAGATTCCGCTACAGGCGATATTCTTCCTTGGTATGCGTTCGAAGGATATAGAGACTACATGGCATGGGCTGTGGATATGCGCGATAAAGGTTTCTTGAGAACATTACCGGAAGGATATCAAAGTTTGGCACCGCAAGGATCATGGTATGATAACTTGTTGGCAAACTGGATGACAGGTAAGATCGGCTATTTCTTCTGTGACAGACAGTACATCTGTAGACCGGATTTCCCGGAATACTCCGACAGACAGCCTCCACAGAGCATTTGGCTCAATGCAGGAGACGAAGATGCTACATTCGTAACATGGCCGGCATTGGCAGGACCCGGCGGGACAGAACCTACTAGCAAATGGGGAACAAGAAGATACAGTCTCGATGCTTTTGGATCCGGTACATTCAGAACATGGAACATCGGCGCAGAAGTCTCTGATGCAAAACTTGCAAGAGTACTGACCATGTGGAATGATGGTAACACTGCGGATTTGGAAGACGAATACTGGTCAAAAGTTAAATACGGTATTGAGGGTGTACACTACAAATGGACAGGTGAAGCATGGGATTCCGGTATGATCACCACCGATGCTACCAAGATTCCTCCGCATTACAAAAAATATGGCGGATTCTTAGCTGTCTTTAGATCGGGACCTTCACCGGTAGTAAACGAACCTCAATCTCAGTACAATAAGATACTGTACTCAGAAGAATGGTACAAATATTATTGCATTGAACCCATTAAATACTTGAGTTCCACTTATATGTCGGTTGACATGTATAAAAAATATACTGAAGATTGGAACGCTGTAAGTGGTGATATCAATACCATCATTAACGATTTCCGTAATCGTTCTTGGGAAGGACAGATTGCTAATATCAACACCGAGTGGGAACAATACATCAATCAGCTTTATGATGCCGGTCTCGAGAAACTTGTCAATGATTATTTCAACAACGATGGGTTTGCATATTACAAGACCCCGGATTTGAGCATGAAGAAATGATCCATAGGAAAAGAACAATTATTAACAAATTTTAATCTTAGGCTTAGACATAATATTATATACCCGTACCTGATTACTGCCGGTACGGTTTTTTTATGTCTTTTAAGATCCTATATTTTCCGGTATGATTTACCTTTAAATCGATATTGCTTGCCAGTGCATTGTTTCGATGAACACTTTATAACGGAAAAATAATAATAAAAGGAAAAGGTTCTATGAAGATTATAAACATGACACAAGTCAATGAAAAACAAATCATCCAAGCAGCACAGATTTTGACGGACAGCTTACCAATGGGTTGGCCGACCTTTCAAGATGCCATGGATGAAATAAAAGAGCGATTGATTCCGGAAAACACCTTGTTAGTTGCTGTTGAAAATAATATTGTAATCGGTTGGGGCGGTATACTTGCTCCCGGCTATGGTGGAAATGTTTTTGAATTACATCCTTTGGCAGTTCGCAGTGATAAACGAAATCGAGGTATCGGCAGAGCAGTTGTAACTGCTCTTGAAGATGAAGCAAGAAAGCAAAGTGGCTTGACAATGTACTTAGGTGCCGATGATGAAATTGGTGACGGAGAAACATCATTTGCTAATCACGCTATTTTGGTTTCTTAGGTATATTTCCTCATTCAGGGCCTGTTTTCTCGC
>CALCRE010000012.1 GCA_937894465.1 uncultured Clostridia bacterium | reverse complement strand
TGGATTTTGAAATAGTGGGGACTGTCACGAAAGATGAGAAACTTGTTCTGACGGCATATCACAGCGACGGCTGGTACGAGTTTTCCATAGATGATCGACAATGTTGGATTTATGCATGGTTCATCCATGTACCCGGTGAACCGGTATGTATCGGAACTTTAGTGGAAGATAAGGCGAACCTTCGGGAATCTCCGGGTATGGACAGCCAAGTGTTGATGGTCTTGGAAAAGGACACCGAATTGTACATACATGCCAGGGATGAAGATTATTATCTGGTGGAAGCCCATGGAACCCTCGGATGGATCCTGGGCAAATATGTGGACACAATGTATAAGACGATAGGTCTTGCCATTGTTAAAGGAGATACGGTAAATATAAGGGTCTTTCCCGATCTGGGAGCAGCAGTGGCTGAAATTGCTGAGGATAATCAAATCTATGTTACATACGGCAGCTACAACGGATGGTATCGGTTAATGCTCAAGGATGGTTCCGATGCATGGATTAAAGATGATTTTGTTGAGTTTGCTCCATATCTGTCGCCCGTTCAATCGGATTATCCCGCATTGAATGTCTTAGAACCGCCTTCCGGCTGGGAAGGAATGAAATTGATTCAACAATTATTAATAAACACCGCTAAAAAATATATGGGCATGCCATATGTATGGGGAGGGGAGAGCCCGAAGGGCATGGATTGCTCCGGATTCACATTGTATGTGTACAAAGACTTCGGTGTCAGAATGTCTCACTTTGCGGCCACTCAAGCCACCTATGGAAAGTATGTCCCTTACGGATCGTTGAGAGCAGGAGACCTGGTCTTTTTTGCAGGATCCGGTAGCGGAGCCATAACCCATGTCGGTATTTACATAGGAAACAATGAATTCATACATGCATCCTCCAGTAAAACTTACGGTAAATATGTCAGGATATCCGAACTTACCGGATACTATATGAATACATACAAAACAGCCAGAAGGATTTTTGACTATTAATAAATCATCGTAAAACTATGGTAAACTCATGACGAAATTTTGTTTTCTCATTGATTTTTTCATCAAAGGAGAGTACTATGTAATGAATTATTACCGGAACCTACTATATCTATATCCAAATTATCTGTTAAATCTTTAACGATTAGTTGACATTGGATATAGGAATTTATATGATAGGTGAATTATGAAAATTATTGTAGCTAAAGGAGCATGAGATATATGGAAAGAGTATTCAATTTTTCGTCCGGTCCTGCTGTATTGCCTTTGGAAGTGCTAAAAATCGCACAAGAACAGATGTTGAACTATAACGGATCAGGAATGTCCGTGTTGGAAATGAGTCATCGATCCTCTACTTATCTGTCAATTATTGAACAGACAGAAACAAAGTTCAGGGAAATTATGAGCATCCCGGACAATTATGATGTTCTTTTCTTACAAGGTGGAGCTTCATTGCAATTTGCCATGGTGCCCATGAACTTCATGGTTAAAAATAAGAAGGCCGATTATGTAAACAGCGGCGTTTGGTCTGAAAAAGCCATTGAAGAGGCTCAACGCTTCGGCACGGTAAATGTAATTGCTTCTTCCGAAGACAAGAAGTACACCTATTATCCGAAGATTACATTGGATATGATTTCAAAGGATGCCGATTATGTACATATAACCACGAATAATACGATCTACGGAACAAAATGCCCCGTGATTCCGGATACCGGTGAGGTGCCTTTGATTGCAGACGCTTCATCTAATATCATGTCTGAAGTTTGGGATATCAATAAGTTCGGAATAATTTATGCCGGTGCTCAAAAGAATTTAGGACCTGCCGGCTTGACAGTAGTAGTGGTCCGGAAGGATTTGTCGGAGAATATACCGGATAACATACCTACCATGTTAAATTACAAAACACATATTGATAAAGGTTCCATGTTCAATACACCTTCCACTTATTCCATCTATATTATGGGATTGGTTTTGGATTGGGTGATTAAAACCGGTGGATTAAAGGAATTGGAAAAGATCAATAGAGATAAGGCATCCATGCTATATGACGCCATAGATGAATCCGTTCTATTTACAGCTCCTGCTGTCAAAGAAGACAGATCCATCATGAATGTTGTATTTGTAACGGGCAAGCCTGATCTTGATAAGAAATTCGTCACGGAAGCCAAGGCAAAAGGGTTGGTTACATTAAACGGTCACCGTAGCGTCGGCGGGTTAAGAGCCAGCTTGTACAATGCAATGCCGGTTGAAGGCGTGGAGGCTCTGGTGAAGTTTATACAAAAATTCGATAAAGAAAACAGATAATACGAAGATTTTGGAGGGTTCTTAATGTATACGATCAAGACATTGAATAATATATCGGAAAAAGGGTTAGAGCTTTTTCCGGAAAATAAATACAAGGTATCCGATGCATGTGAAAATGCAGATGCTTATTTGGTTAGAAGCTATAAGCTCAACGACATGACTTTTGACGAAAAGTTGTTGTGTATTGCACGTGCCGGGGCCGGTACCAATAATATTCCCGTTGACAGATGCACGGAAAACGGTGTTGTTGTTTTCAATACACCGGGAGCCAATGCAAATGCGGTGAAAGAATTGGTTTTGGCAGGTATGTTCTTAGCAGCTAGAAACATCATCGGAGGAATCGAATGGATCAACTCTTTGGAAAAAGATGATAATATGCCCAAAGTGATCGAAAAAGAGAAATCACGTTTTGCAGGAACCGAGTTAGCCGGAAAAACCATAGGTGTGTTGGGCTTGGGAGCCATTGGTGCCCAAGTTGCCAACGCAGCAAACTCTTTAGGTATGACAGTTCTCGGTTATGACCCGTATATCTCGGTAAAACATGCCTGGGGCTTATCCAGACATATTATCCATGCGGAGAGCATCGATGACTTGACCCGCAACTGCCATTATATTACCATACATGTTCCTTTGATGCCCAGTACGGAAGGATTTGTCAATAAAAAATTGTTATCCACTATGAAAAATGAGGTCGTCATCTTGAATATGTCAAGAGGTGAAATCGTTAACACAAATGATATGATCAATGCGTTGGATTCCGGTAAAGCAGGTTGTTATGTAACGGACTTTCCGGATAAGACCATCGTAGGTCACCCCCGTGTTATCGCTATTCCTCATTTAGGAGCTTCTACCGTTGAAGCAGAAGAAAATTGTGCTGTTATGGCATCTCATCAGTTGATTGACTTCTTAGAAGAAGGAAACATCGTAAACTCAGTCAACTTCCCGGAATGCCAGATGAATCGTACTGCAAGAAACAGATTGACCGTTTGCCACAAAAACATACCCAACATGGTAGGCCAAGTTTCTACTGTATTGGCTCACAACAACATAAACATTGAAAACATGGCCAACCGCAGCAAGGGGGAGAATGCCTACACGATCATTGATTATGAAGGTGATATTACACCGGAATTATCGGCAAAAATACAGGCAATCGAAGGAGTTTTAAGAACTAGAGTGATATAAAATAAAATTTATCAACAGAATTTTTACAATGTTTGCAATCATAGTGAAAATACCTATTGCAAAAGGATATGCTTCCATGGTAATATATGGTCAAATATAGAACGTGGGGGTTCAAAAAATGATTAAAAGATTACAAAAACTCAAGAACAAAAAAGGTTTTACCTTAGTGGAACTAATGGTTGTTGTGGCCATTATCGGTGTACTTACTGCCATAGCTATACCAGTGTACAACAACGTGACAGACAATGCTAAAATCGCTGCATTTAAGTCAAACCTAAGAACGATTGATGGCGCAATCATGCAAGCGATAGCTGGAGAGGCTGATGCTAACATCGATACAGTTACAAAGATAAACGATGTAGTGAAAAAATATATTCAAACTTGGCCGGACGCGACAGGTGTAACATACACTGTTATTGGTACCGATGCTAAAGTGGAAACATATAAAGCTCAGATAACAATCACTGATAAATATGGTAGCCTTGATGCAGGTACATATGTATTAAAGGGTGATAAATTGGAAGCGCTTAGCGTAGTAACGGATCCAGAAGTATAATAGAAAAGATCAATTAAATAAATAAATATGAATCGAAGTGTACGAAGTTATACTTCGATTCTTTCTTAATATGGTGTTTTAATTTAGTGTTTTGTGTTTAAAGTTTATTAAAAAAGTTAAAAAGTTGCTTTTATAAGTATTAAATAGGGTCTTGTGTTTACTTGCAGTTGAATATTTCCTTTGTTATGTGTACAATGGATGTATTAGCTTTTTTCATTTTCCACGGGGGGATTGGGATATGGTAGATAAGAATAAGAAAGAAACGAAGTTTAAAAAATTTCTGAATGAAAATAAATCGTTGGCGGTGATGTTGCCGATTTTTGTTGTTCTTTTGGGTATTGTTTTGTACATCTATGTATTTTCAGATATGATGGGACCTAAAAAACAAGTATCTAACCCTCAAACAACCCAGCCACCTGTTGTTACAACACAAAAACCAAAAGAGACCACTGCTCCGGTATCAGGAGAGGTTACTCAAAAAGAACCGGAAACCACCGGTACTTTGAATTTGTTACCTATTCGAGAAAGAGTGCTGTCTGAATTAGAGTCTATTTCAGATCCGTTTTCTTCTTCTGCATATAAATTAAAAGGCATTGTATATAGTGAGAAGGGAATAAGTTGTTGCATTATTTCAACCAATGGTAAATCATATATCCTGGAAGAAAATCAAAGTATTTCGGATGTACTCACAGTAATCAAAATAGAAAAAGAATCAGTGACCGTGCAAAATAGCAATGGAAACAACGGTGTGCTACATATTTTCGAATAAATTTTTGAACCATAGAAATAAGATCGGGAGGGGATTAAATGAAAGGTTCGTCAAACAAAAAAGGCAAGACTCATATTAAACACGTTTTTATCTTCTTAATTACTGTTACATTAATAATGGCCATGACCATCCAAGTCTTTGCTGACGCGTTATATTACATTGTAAAACCTGGAGACTCTCTTACAAAAATCGCTAAAAGCTATAATGTCGAAGTAGATACATTGGTTAAGATCAACGACTTAAAAGATAAAAACTTTATCTTTCCCGGTCAAAAGTTGTTAATCTCCGAAACATCTCTTGAAGAGGATGGTAAAAATGATTCAGAAGAGGAAAAGAAAGAACAAGTAGAAGAGCAGGTGAAGTTGGAACCTGTGAAGGAAAAGACCTCCGATGATTTGTCCGAATACTTGTTGAAGGATGAGGATGATGCCCCGGAGATATCCATCACCATGTTAAATGCAAGTGTCAGTGATATTTTATCAATGATTGCGATCAACCTTAACGAATATATTTTCTATGTCGGACAAGAAGATACTGTCACATTTATTTTGGATAATGTAAAGCCAAGGAAGGCTTTGGAGTTGTTTCTCAAAGCAGTTCAACCTTCCGGGCAAAAGCTTTCATATATCAGGGACGGAGATATCTTAATCGTAGGTCCTGCGGACTTATTACAGAACAACTTCTTCAATGAAATCACTTTAACGGATTTTAAATTAAATTACATACCGGCAGATGTGCTGAGTTCACAAATTTCAGCATTAGGTTTTAATTTCAATAACATCTATTTGGATACTGCATCAAACCATTTGTTTGTTCAGGGAACTCCGCAAGAATTGGCTAAAGTAGCTGAGCTCATTTCCATTCTTGATAAAAAAGAATATTTTCCGGATGAGTTAACTGCAGAAACCAAAGTGATACTAAAGCAATATGACTTGAAGTACATAACAGCGGACATGCTTAGTAATATTGTATCCGGGCTGCAAATCGAAATTGATATGATTACAGTTCCTCATAATCCAAAATCCATTTGGATCAATGGGGATTCAAAGGCAGTTACTGATTTTCTTGAAGTAAAGAATAAAATGGACATCGCAAAGAATGCACCTCCTGAAGGAGGCATAGGAGCAGAACCGGAGTATGAGTTGTACCAATACAACTTTACTCATATTGTTTATGACGACATCTCGGAGATCCTATCGACATTGTTACCGGAAATCACCATTATGCCATATAAGTTGTACCCTAGAGTTGTATTGGTGTATGGCAAAAAAGATTCCTTTAAGTCTTTCCTGGATTTGGTAGATGGCCTTGATCAATTATATTTGGCGGATAAAATGAAGTACTTTTTCCACACATTGTATAATGTCACAGCCGATTATGCCGCTGAAAGGATCGATTCTTTAGGTTTGGATAATGTAACCGTCAATGTTTTGAATGTATCGCAATTCGGTAAGGACTTGTTAGTGGTCTGCCCGGACTTTATGCATGAGGATGTCAAAGAATTATTATGGGGGCTGGATGTCAAAGGAACGGTCATTCGTGTTCCGGTGGACTATTCAAGTGTCATAGACGGACAAGCCAAATTAGAAAAACGTAGAGACCTTCTGGTTGTTTTAACCGGATTATATAAAGAGCAATTTTACATATCGGGGAATGTCTCAAGAGGAGACGGGTTCCACTTTGTCATGTACATAGAGGGAACACCGGAAGAAATTCAATTGGTCAGCGATATGATTGCAAAAATGGACAGCCCGGCTTAATGATCGGTCGGGATCAGTCAAGGGAGTTTGAAAAACAAACAAGGAGCAGTTTATGTTAGGTTTAAAGTATGAAGTGTCTATGGTAGACTTGTTTGGATTAATGACGGAATACGGAGCGTCCGATCTGCATTTAGTGGCAGGTACCAAACCCTGTATAAGGATAAACAGTGATATTGAGCGGATTAATGAGTTATCGGAATTAAAGCCGGAGCATTTGATCTATTTACTTCTAGAAGTAGTTTCTGAAGAGGAGTATCGGCGCTTTGAAGAAAACTGGGAATTGGATTTTTCCTATGCTATTCCCGGTTTGGCGCGTTTCAGAGGCAACATCATGAAACAAAGGGGCTCTATCGCCATGGTGTTTAGAGCAATTCCCTTTACGATACCGAGTTTTGATGATTTGGGTATGATTCCTCAGATCAAGGACTTATGCTATTTAAACAGGGGCCTTGTATTGGTCACAGGTCCTACCGGAAGTGGAAAATCAACCACTTTGGCGGCTTTGATCGATATTATCAACACAGAAAGAAAAGCGAATATTGTTACTGTAGAAGACCCGATCGAGTTTTTACATAAACATAAGATGAGCACAGTTCGTCAGCGGGAGCTTGGAATGGATACACACACATTCGGCGATGCTTTACGTCATGTCTTACGACATGACCCGGATGTCATATTAATCGGTGAAATGAGGGATTTGGACAGTATATCCATTGCTTTGACAGCTGCCGAAACAGGACATTTGGTTTTTTCAACCCTCCATACCCAAACGGCTCCTTTGACCATCAGCCGTATAGTGGATGTGTTCAGCGCTGACAAAAGGGATCAAATAAGGCAACAGTTGGCAAACGGGTTAAGGGGAGTTGTTGCACAACAGTTGATTCGAAAGAAAACCGGTGGTCGTTGTGCCGCCATTGAATTTATGGTCAACACCCCTGCCATAAAATCATTGATTCGTGAAGGCAAAGAGCACCAGCTGTATAATGCAATACAAACCGGAAGCTCTTTAGGAATGCAAACCATGGATACAGCATTGGTCAAGTTATATAATCAAGGTCATATTACAAGGGAAAGTGTCATTGAACATTGTATTGACAAGGCAGAAGTTGAGAGAATTATGAATTCCAGCAGTTTCGGTTTTTCCGGAAACAAGAGTTGGTAATCTATATGAGGAGATGTTACCATGCCCATCTATAACTATGAATGCATAAGTAGAATCGGTGAAACTGTCACCGGAAAACTCAGTGCTGAAAACGATATAGAAGCGGCGGACAAGCTGAAAAAGATGCAGTTGACCGTTGTGGACATTTCTGCTGCTAGAAGCGGGGTTTTAGATGATTTCCTTTCCACTGAAAAGAAAGTGAAGGAAGGGGAATTAGCTATTTTCTCAAGGCAATTGGCATCTATGTTAAAATCCGGAATTCCTGTGACAAGAGCTTTATATACATTATCGGCACAAGGGGGAAACCCCACATTGACCAAAGCATTGTCCAATATCGCCAGGGAAGTGGAAAGCGGTATGGCCTTGACAGAGGCTTTCATGGCTTATCCTAAAATTTTCCCCAAGCTGTACATCAGTATGATCGAAGTAGGGGAATTAGGCGGTTTGTTGGATCAATCCCTGACCAGACTTGCAGATCAAATGGAAAAGGAAAAGGCTTTGAAGGATTCCATTAAAGCCGCGACATTTTATCCGAAAATGGTTTTTGGCTTCGCTTCGCTTATATTAATTGCCATGATGACTTTTTTGGTCCCTATGTTTAAGGGATTTATACCGGATACAAGTTCGGTTCCCGCCATCACGCAAGCCATATTCAACATGTCGGAGGTGTGGCTCGAAAGATGGTATGTCGTTGTTTTAATCGTTGTTTTGTTGATTGTGATATTTCAATTGATTAAAAACAAAGACGGTGTAAAACGCTTTTTAGAAAAAGTAAGGTACAAGATACCGGGATTTGGTCCTTTATTGGAAAAAGCGGTTGTGGCAAGATTTTGCCGAACATTTTCCACGTTGATGGCCGGAGGCATTCCTGTGGTACAAGCTCTACAAAGCGCAGCGCCCACAGCCGGAAGCTATATACTGGAGGACGCCATTGTGCAAGCCGCAAAAAGGATTGAAGACGGGGGCGGCATTTCAAAGGAATTAGGTGAAACAGAAGCTTTTCCGCCTATGGTCGTTCATATGACCGCAGTCGGAGAAGAATCCGGAAGACTGCCGGAACTATTGGATTCCATTGCAGAATTTTATGAAACCGAAGTGACTACATTAACAAAAGGCTTATCGGCTGTTATAGAGCCGTTGATGTTGATTATTGTAGGATTAGTGGTAGGTGGCATGTTGATTGCGCTGTATCTACCCATATTTAGTGTTGTGACTGCAAGCTAGAAGATATATGAGTAAGTAAGAGGTAGGAGTATGTTGTTTCATAAAAAAATAGCCGGTTTGGAGATCAGCCCGGGTCAGATCAGAGTTGTAGAACTTACCAAAGTGTCTCCGAAGCCAAAATTGATCAATTTAGGCTCTGCTGCGTTGCCTGTCGATGTCATTAAGGACGGCTTGATCAAAGATCCTGATGTTGTTTCCGAAGCATTAAAAAAGCTTTGGCGGGAAACAGGCATTAAAACAAAGGATGTCTTGTTAGGACTTAATAATCAATACGTGGTGGTCAGGGTGGCCAATATGCCCAAATCCGACCCGAGTCAACGGGATAAAACCATACGATACCAAGCCCAAGAATATTTACCGGTACCTGTCAATTCGGTGGAACTTGATTATTTAGTAATCGACGAGGATTTATCCGGAAAGCCCAATGAAATGAAAGTGATGTTGGTAGCCGGCGGAAAGAACATGATCCAAGACCATGTTAATGTCATCAGAAAGGCCGGTTTAAGAGTGATGGACATTGATGTATCGGCTTTGGTTCTGCCTAAGATCCTTACATCAGACCAAAAAACCGGTACTAATATATTCGTTAATCTATGCAGGGATATATCGGTATTGGTGATCATATCTAACGGAAGACCGGTATTGGTTCGTAACATGAGTGTAAAATTATCCAAGTATTTTACAACCGACAGCCTTGACGAACTGAAGGATGAAGATATTTCCTCTATGGTGCAATCTATGTCCGGTGACATTATCGCTTCTGTGAACTATTACAACGACAATTATCCGGGCGCTTATGTAAACGGTATTTACATGACCGGAATGTTAAGTCAACATGAAAGATTTATACAAACCATGAATGACGACTTGGGTATTCACCTCACACCGGTGAACCCCTTTGAAATGCTAGCTGATAGTCTAAACAAAACTGCGGATATCAAGAATCCGGGTGAATATGGAATTGCAACCGGTTTGGCGATCCGGGGATTGGAGGGTACCCAGTGAGAAACATCAGTTTACTGCCCGCCCAAATGAAAAGGGACATCGCTATGGCCAAAAAACTGTCCATGGCAGCTACCATTTTACTTATCATTGCGATCATATCCTTGTTTACATACGGATTAACCGGATTAATGCTGCTGTCACCATTGATCGAGCTTGAATCCATGGAGAGGCAAAATATCCATGTCAGCTCACAAATTTCGGAACTGAAACCTTTGGTGGAGTTGTACAATCAAGTCAATAGCAACGTGAATGAATACAATACGATCACCAATGATATTTTACCGGCCAACATAGTGATCCATGGATTGTGTAGCAATGCCCCGGAAGGAATTCTTCTTTCAAGGTTAAATGTCGGATTTGTTTTTTCTAAAGGGGAACAAAAAGCCATTGTGGAAGGTGTTGCTTCCAATCGACAAAGCCTGGCTTTATGGATGAATAATTTAAATGATAATCAATATGTCTACAAGGTGATGTGCAAGACATTGGAAGAAGTTACGGACGGCAACGGAAAAAAGACATATCGGTTTACACTGGAAATACCGTTAAAGGAAGGTGATCAAGCATGAACGCCAAAAAAAGCAAGGTATTAAGCGGCCATCACACCTTCGATCTGATCATCATTGCAGTATCCGTCGTGGTCATCGTTTTTGCTTGGGTTATGATCGCTAAATCCTTCAACAAGTACAAGTCGGTGGAAGCTGAGTTGGGGGTTCAAATCAATGAATTTTTAAGCAATAATGACTATTTGAAAATTCTTGAGAATCTGGAGTCCGAAAAAAGTTCCTTAACGGAAGCATATGACATCAGCCGACAATATATTTCGGCTGAGAGTGATGAAACCGGTATTATGAACTTAATTACCGATTCCATTGCAAAGCAAGGGGGATCTTTATCCCAAATCCGGTTTGATAATTACGAAAAACTAAGTAATTTAACAAAAGAAACCTACTTAATACCCTTTTCTGTGACATTTACTTGTGATTATGTAGGTCTTGTAAACATTTTGGATGAGCTTTGCCTTTCGGAACGATTGATGATTATCCAAAATGTCAATTTGGTGAAAAAGAATACCGACTCGGTTAATAATGAATTGACGGTAGAAATCAGTGCAGGCACTTTCTTTCGACCGAAGAAGGTAACGAACTAAAATCAATAAGAGATGGTGAAGATTTGGCAGATAGTGTTTACAAAAAGTATATAGGTCAGCAATTAATTGAAAGAGGAGTGATCAATAGAGATCAACTCGATAATGCCGTTGAAAGGCAACGGGAGCTTCAACAAAAAGGCGTTATAAAGAAAATAGGGGCCATACTGGTGGACCTAGGTTATTGCACCGATTGGGATATCTCTTGCGCATTATCCAAAAATGGCGACGTGAGAACGGTAGACTTAAATGAGTACCCCATGGATATGTCAGCGTCCAATTTGATATCCCCGGAAGTGGCTAAACGGTACAAGGCTTTACCCATCGGTTTTTCCGAAGATAACAAGCGTTTGATCGTAGCAATGAAGTCAGCAAATGATATTATTGCAATCGATGACTTGAAGATCATGACCGGGTACGAAATAGAGCCGGTGATCGTAAAAGAAAATGAATTGAAAGTGGCTATCGATCAATTCGACGGCATGAGTGCGAACATAGAGAACCTCAAACCCGAAGAAGATGATGAACCGGATGAGGAAGAGACGGAGAAACAGCAATCGGATGACCAGGAACGCCCGGCGGTACAGTTGGCAAATCAAATTATTAATTATGCCATTAAGGCGGGAGCCAGTGATATCCATATAGAGCCTATGGAAAAGAGAGTTAAAGTGCGTTATCGTATTGACGGTGTTTTGCATGAAGTCATGCAACAGCCCAATTCCATCAAAAATGCGTTGATATCAAGAATAAAGGTTATGTCCAATATGGATATTGCAGAGCGCAGGATTCCCCAAGACGGAAGAATTTCCAAAAGCTATGAAGGTAAAGTTGTGGATGTGCGTGTGGCAAGCTTGCCCACCCCTTACGGTGAGAAAATCACCATGCGGTTGATGGAAAGAAGTGCCAAGATCATCACATTGCAAGAGTTGGGATTTCCTATAAAGCAATTTGAAGGCTATCAAAAGGTGGTTAAATATCCCTACGGTTTTATACTGATCACAGGCCCTACAGGTAGCGGAAAAAGCACGACATTGTACGCCACTTTACAACAATTGAACAGTGTGGACAAAAATATTATTACACTGGAAGACCCCATAGAACGAAGAATGGACGGGTTAAACCAGATACAAATCAACGACAGAGCAGGATTAACCTTTGCAAAAGGTTTGCGTTCCATTTTGCGAAGCGACCCTGATATTATCATGGTAGGCGAGATCCGTGACCACGAAACGGCTAAAATAGCCGTGGAATCGGCTTTGACCGGCCACTTGGTTTTATCCACATTGCACACGAACGATTCTTCTTCGGCCATCACCAGATTGAGTGAAATGGGTGTGGAAACATATCTTACAGCATCGGCATTAGCCGGTGTCATCGCTCAAAGGTTGGCAAGGAGATTGTGCAAGGAATGCAAAGAAAAATTCACAATTTCAAGAGAGGATCTACTGAAGCAAATACCGGATTTTCCGTTGGATCAATGGCAGGCAGAATTGACTTTATACAGGCCAAAAGGGTGTCTACATTGTAATAACACCGGTTACAGGGGGCGTGTCGGTATTTATGAGTACTTACATGTTTCGGATTATTTAAGAAAATTAATTTTATCCGATGCTAACTCCAATACCATTTCAGAGGCAGCGGTGAAAGAGGGAATGGTCACCTTGAGAGCGGACGGTATTAATAAAATAAAGGAAGGGATCACTTCCATGGAAGAATTCTTCAGAGTGATTGTTTAGTGTAAAAGGAAGGTTGAAAAAGTTGATGCAATTAACAGCAGTGATGAATAACAAAAAAGGATGGGCAATGCCGCTTGTGCTTTTACTTGTGGCGATATTACCTTTGTTAGCTGCTGCCGTTTACAACTATACCTCTGTGGAAATAAGGCAGATTGAAGTCTATAGGGATGCCGAACAAGCCGAGTATTTGGCAAAGTCCTATTTGAATGCTGTGATCAATAATTGGAAGCAAAACGCATTCGACAGTAAACCCACCGGTGGGTTGGAGAGAGTCTATTATATGTCCGGAGATGAATTTATCGGTGAATTTATATTGCAAAGTGCATGGTCGGTTTTGTCTCCCGATATAAAAGAAGATGAAACTATCGGATATGTGGATGTTACGGTGCAAACCATATCCGACTCATCGGATCCTGCATTCGGAAGTACCCGATTTATTGCAACCGCCGTATCAGGGGGTGCGACCAAACGCGTGTCCGTAGCGTCTTCTCCTTATAGTCTCGGGCATGAAACAGACCCGCCCTTGTATGACTACGAAACCGGTCACTTCAACTATGCCAATGCGCCTAGGGAAAGCGAGCAAACTGTTACAAGAGGTGGAAGAGACAAGACGATCTTTGTCAAGGCTTTTAATCCCAATGGTATTCTAGAAATGAAAACCGACAGTGCATCCTTTTATTTAAATGCTAATGAGTTTGTCGGTATCGGTGCTAATATGATCACGTTTCATAAAACAGTGGATCTAAACCAATTTAATGATGAAATGGGTCTGGTATTAGCTGCAGAAATCATTGTATTTAAACAACCGGTTAAGTTGAGGATTGGTGTTTCGTCCTATGGAACCATTGTTTTTCAAGTACCGGAGGATATGGGAATCAAGATAGCAGGAAAAAGCGGAATCTATGCAAAGGTATATTTTGTGGGAGGTGTTGAGTTAACGGATTTTCGGTTAGGCGGTACTAATAGAAGTATTCCGCCCGGTGCATCCTATTACATCAAAAGAAGTGAAAGTGCCGAAAATGCTTTAGACTTGGTGAAATGGTTGACGGAAGAACGTATGGACACAGAGTATTTCTTTAAAATCACAGATGCATACAACAACGGAGATGACGTGGTGTTACCGGTGGTCAATGAACATTTGACCTTTTTGTTGGAAGAATCGTGAGGTCTGAATGAAAATGAATATTAAAGTTTTAAACAATAGAGGAATGACTTTGGTGGAAATACTGGTGGCATTAGCGTTATTTGCAATGCTCACCATGATATTTGCACCGTTTTTTGCACAACAATATTCATTGCTGGTGCAGGCCGGTGAATTAAATGAAAAGGCAATTGAAAATGCCCATGAATTAGAGCGTGGTTTGGCGGAAGTCCGTGTAACACCGGACACACGGCATGTCCCTATAAAATATTTGAATGAGGCATATCAAAAAAACCCGGTAAGAGGTTGGTTGATTACGGAAGGGGAGTACTCCACCTTTGTGTCCTATGACGCATTTATTTCCAATGGTCCTTTTGCATTAAGTGAGGGATATGGGCCTAAGACAAAAGACGGAAAAGCCGAAGGGGATACACACTATATTCTCATAAGGGGAAATGACACCCATTTTAAAAGTTCTGCCACTCAGTTCAAGGTGAAGGATAAAGACGGCATGATTGTAGTAGGTGCAGGTACATTTGCCGATATAGAGTCATCTTCCGTGGCATACATCAAAATCCGCACAACAGGAGAAGGTGTATTGACTGCAGCAGGATCCCCATATACCATCGAGATTACCACCCCGGATGTATATGAGGAACTTGACGGAGCTCTGCAAGATGAAGTCATGCATGCCCAACTTTTTGTGGGATTGCCCTTTTACTTGGTTGGAGGAAATAGTGGAAATGTCTATACATCCAGTGATCCGAGTTATTGGGTGGGAGATTCATCTTTTCCTTCTTCAACTGTTAATTTGTATGCATCTCTATACTGCAACGGTATGTTTTTGATCGGAGGTCAAAACGGTGCAATCTATTATAGAACAGGAGATCAAGCTTGGACGTTATGCTCTACCCCCGGCATATCCAAGACAGTACGGGATATGGCATATGATGTGGAAAATTCGATATATGTCGCCGTTGGAGACGGAGGCATGATCGCAAGATCAACAAATGGAATTGTTTGGACATTGGTTTCTTCCGGCACAGCTAATAATTTAACCGGAATCGCATATGGAAACGGAACTTTCATTGCTATCGGTCAATGCGGAGTTACCCTTCGGTCCACTGACGGATTATCTTGGGCAGCCGGTTCTGCTAACTATGGAAATGACTTGAATGATATTACATTCAAGTACAACAAGTTCATTGCTGTTGGGAAGTATATAAAGGCCGCGAATCAATATAATTATACTTCCTATCTTTGGTATACCGATGATGGAGCCAGTTGGACAAGTGTAGTGGTCTTAAATGAGTACCTAAAGAAAAATGATATTCCTATAACATTTGAATCGGTGGGATGGGATGATTCCTATTTTATCATCGGTCAATCAAATGGCAGATTCCGTTATTCTGCTGATTTAAAATCAAGAGAATGGTGGTTTTTAACATTTTCTTGGAGTGAAACGAGCAGTACGGGTGTTACCACACCAATTCGGGATATCGCATGGTTGGACGGAGTATTCCTTGCAGTTACTGACAACGGAATGCTTCTGTATTCATCGACAGGGATATCAGGGTGGAATGTGAAAACTTTAGGCAGTCAAAATTTATATACGATATGTACATGGTGAGCATATGAAGAAAAATGTTTTGGGCAAAGACGGAGTAACATTAATGGAGCTTTTGATTGTAATCTCCCTCATGTTACTTGTTATGGGGTTAGGTTACTCCTTATATTTCTATGCTCAAAAATCCTTTTCCAATTATGAAGCAAGATGGATCGTACAAAACGAAGCCAGATCCATATCACGATATCTTGAAGATCAGCTGGATACCATATATCAATTGGAAATACTAGATAGTAATCCGGTGAGCTTTGACGATGAATACGCTTATTTGTGGAATGAGGATAACCAAATCCATATACGATACATAGATGATGACGATGAGGTTGTTTCCACTACCTTGAACCATGAATCAGACTTGACGGTAGAGTTTATCCGCGGAAAAGATTCTAAAGGCAACTTCATTAATAATTTTCTGCAGTTTCAAGTGGTAAGTAACGATGTGGATTACAGTGTGCTAAACGGTGTGGAGCTACGAAACCTCGGTAAGAATATGAGTATCGAAGGTGGGAATACCGGAAACAGTTTAAAGTTTAAAACAGTATCCCTCATATCCGAACTGCCTGAGATGGACTATAGTACTTTTTGTGTTGTGGCCACCGCATCTTACGGAAGTTATCAAGAACCTGCGGTGATGCTCCTTCGAAGATTTCGAGATGAATTTCTAAATGACTTCGGGCTTGGAAGAACTTTTGTGAGATTTTATTACAATCATTCCAAACCCTTGTCTCAAGTAATCGCTCGAAGTGGCGTTTTACGGCTATTGACCAGGATTTTGCTGTATCCTTTAATTGCAGTTGCAGGCATGATTCTCAATCCTGTTTTCAGGCTTTATGGATTCATGTATATGAACTGTATGCTTATAGCATACATATTGCTAAAAAAATCAACTCTGTCGGTTCTATATGGCAGAATGGGTAATTTTTCTTGCAAGCAATAATCCATATGGTATAATAATCAAGAATGAGCCCTAGTCGGGTATAATCTATGAAAGTGAGTCTATATGGAAGTTTTGGTATTGGTATTCGGTTTGGTGATCGGTAGCTTTTTAAATGTATGCATATATCGAATCCCAAGAAAAGAATCGGTGGTAACCGTTCCTTCCCATTGTACCGGTTGCAATGTGAAATTAAAACCTTATGATTTGATCCCGGTGTTCAGTTTTTTGATTCTCAAAGGCAGGTGCAGAACTTGCTCTGAAAAGATATCAATCCGTTATCCTGTGATCGAATCATTGAATGCCTTGTTGTATTTAATTTGTTATTGGCGTTTCGGTTTTGCTTTCCACATCATTCCCAAAATGATTCTATGCTCCACTCTATTGGTCATATCCGCCATTGATATCGATACCCAAGAAATCCCCAATGGTTCTGTTTTACTCATCATCATTTTAGGCTTGGCCAACATTTTTATGGATCCGAGTTTAACTTGGAAGGACGGATTGATCGGCTTTATTGCAGTTAGTGTTCCCATGCTCATCATTGCTTTGATTTCCAATGGGGGTATGGGGGGCGGCGATATCAAGCTGATGGCGGCCGCAGGTTTGTTTTTAGGTTGGAAAAACATATTGACGGCATTTTTCATTGCTTGTCTCATCGCCGGTTTTTCCGGGATGGTATTGATCATGATCAAAAAAAGAGGAAGAAAGGATAAAATACCTTTCGGACCTTTTTTAGCTTTTGGTTTATTAACGGCAATGTTTCTCGGACAGGACATCATTCAATGGTATTTACATTTTGCCGGTATTCTATAATAATTGTTTGAGAGGTTTGTATGATAAAAATTGAGAATGTTTCAAAGACTTACGGTTCAGGAGTCAAGGCAGTGGATTCGGTCACATTGGATATTCCGGACGGTGCCATATTCGGCTTTCTAGGCCCTAACGGAGCCGGAAAAACCACATTGATTAAAATGATCACCGGTATCATCCACGCTGATCAAGGAAACATCTTGGTGGATGGCACGAATATTCGCACCAACCCCATCGAAGCCAAGTTAAAGATCGGATTTGTACCGGATGATCCGAATATGTTTCTACGTTTAAAAGGTCTTGAATATTTAAATTTTATGGCGGATATGTATGATGTTCCGAAAGCCGGTCGGAGTAATGATATTAAAACGTTGACCGAGCGATTCGGTATGCAGGATGCATTAGGAGATCAAATGCAGAGCTACTCCCACGGTATGAGGCAAAAGATGATTTTAATCGGTGCTTTGATTCACAAACCAAAGGTTTGGATATTGGATGAGCCTATGACCGGTTTGGATCCGAAATCCTCCTTTGAGTTGAAAGAAATGATGCGAGAGCACGCAGATCAGGGCAATGTGGTTTTCTTTTCCACTCATGTACTGGAAGTGGCTGAAAAAGTCTGCGATCAAATTGCAGTGATTAACAAAGGTAAAATCCTTTATTCCGGATCGTTGAAAGATATGAGAAAATCCGCCCAAGAAGATTCCTCCTTGGAAAAGATATTTTTGGAGATGACCGAAAATGGATAAAGTATTAAAATTAATAAAGATCTTTTTTAAAAGCGGCAACAGTTTAACGGTAGCCACCAAAAAGAAAACCAACTATTGGTTAATACCATTATTGGTCATCAGCTTTTTACCCATCTGTATCCAGATCGGGTTGGGTGCATACACTATGACTCAACAACTGCAATCATTGGGAATCCATAACATTGTTTTGTATTCCGGGTTAATGGCAGGGGCATTTATGATTTTCTTTTTCGGGCTCTTTTACGTTCTGGGGGTTTTCTATTTTTCCAAGGATATTGAATTCATATTGACATTGCCGTTACAAGCGTGGCAGATTCTATCCGCCAAATTTGCAACCGTGGTAGTGTATGAATATTTGGTGATGCTTGTGATTTTTGCACCTTTTTTAATCGGTTACGGTTTGGCTGTAAACGGAGGTTTGTTATATATTTTCTATTCTGTTGTGATCTTTCTGGTTATGCCGATTATTCCTTTGAGCTTAGCTTCTTTACCGATTTTAATCATCATGAGGTTCACCGGTTTTGCAAAAAGTCGTGATATGTTCAAGTACTTTACCGGGGTTTTCGCATTGCTTTTAGGTGTTGGTGTGAGTATTTTCGCACAGAAATTCACTGTGGACTACATGAATAAAAATGCGGTATTAGGATTAATTGAAAGTTCTAGACTATCCATTATAAAAATCGGGGATATGATTCCGGGTGTCAAATTTGCAGTCAGTGCTTTGACGGATTACCAAAAGGTCCAAGGTTTTCTCAACCTGCTTTTGTTTTTAGGCTGTGTGGTTTTATTGTATCTTGTTTTCATGTTATTCGGAAAAGCTTTCTATTTCAATGGTGTAATTGGTATCAATGAATCCTCTGCAAAAAGAGAAAAGATGAATGTAGAAGCTTTGGACAAGAAGATGAGCAAAAAAAGCATCTTTCATTCATATGTGTTAAAAGAAATCCGGTTGTTGTTCCGGACTCCCATCTATTTTCTTAATTGTATATTATCCAATTTCCTTATACCCGTCTTTATGGTGATCCCTTTTGTCATACAAGAAGAGTCCATGTCATTACTCAGTGACATTGGTAATGCAGCCGCGGAATACGGAGGGGTTGTAATAGCCGCTATATTTGCATTTGTCCTGTTTGTAGCGGCCACCAATGCGGTGACCTCCACTTCTATATCACGGGAGGGATCCAATTTGTTCATTATGAAATACTTGCCTATGCCCATTGAAAAACAGATTTGGTATAAAATCATGAGCGGCGTTTGGATATCGGGAATTGCCATTGTATTGATCTTTGCCTTGTTAGCATTTTTGAAGGTACCGCTGAGCATTCTAATATGCTCTTTGATTGTATCAGTGAACGGGATCTTGTTCTCGTCTATGACCGGAATCATTGCAGATCTCCTTAATCCCAAATTGGTTTGGGATAACGAGCAAGCAGCGGTAAAGCAAAACATGAATGTTCTGATCAATTTATTGATCGCAGTCGTAGCAGGTGTGATCGCTGTTGTTCCGACAGTGTTTTTCAATTTCAGCATTGTCGTTGCCACTATGTATTTGATCATTGTTTTTGCCATTATAAATTATTTCCTATATCAATATATATCCAATCGATCTGCAGCATTGATTATGGGTATGGAGTGAGAAAACGAAAGATGATTGGAGAAAGTATGAAAAGAATCACCGTTTTTATACTGATAGGGGTGGTCGTATTATCCCTTACGGCTTGCTCCGGTAACCGGGGAGACTTTAACGAGCCGAAAGTGACAAAATTAAAACCGGAATACTATATGGTTACATTGAATGCATATCCGACCATCCTTGGCTTTTCCCAAGATGCAAGCACCATCGTCGCACTGAGAAAAGATACGGAGAATCAAGGGGATAAAAAGCTTGTGTTCGTCGATACAACCACAGCAAAAGAGTTCGGTGAAGTGAATGTAGATCCGAGATGGCTCATGGAGCAAAAAAGAGCCAGATGGTCAGATGATGGAAGTTACTTTGTTTTATCCGATGCTTGGAACGCTTCTCCGGAGGCCGG
Organism: uncultured Clostridia bacterium; assembly: GCA_937894465.1. Classification (GTDB taxonomy): domain Bacteria; phylum Bacillota; class Clostridia; order JAAYHZ01; family JAAYHZ01; genus JAAYHZ01. Next base: position 22,288 of record CALCRE010000012.1, on the reverse strand, counting down.
ATCCGAAGTGCAAATGCCCGGTTATGCAGTTCATTTGGAGTATAAAATTGCATCTCCATATGGACAAATGCCTATTGAAGAAAAAGGCAATGTGATTTGCAGCCCTTCCTTTGATTTGACCGGAGAGTACATCACGTACTCGGTGTATAACAAAGAAGCTAATGAGACGACTCATTATATCTACAAGGGTATTGAAGCCGGAGACAGTCTGCTTTTTGACTCAAAAACAAAAGGAATTGCTTCCATCCTTGCTTTGTCGAAAGATAAATTCCTGGAATCGGTGGAATCCAAATCGGAGGGAACCGATTCGATCATATACAGGGACGGAAAACTAAAGACGAATATCGCTTATGTTTCTGATGCACACAGAAGTGTGTACATTAAGGATTATAGCACCGATCGAAGACGTGTTCTCATATTCGAGACATCTTTGGTAACCCTAGGAACCAAAATCGCCACAGAAAAGATCATCCCCAAAATTGTAGAATTTGACGATGACCATGAAAAATTTGTTTTAAAGGAAATAGAGGGGTTGAATAAGGTTGACGTGTTAAACGGAATATTATCACCGGACGGTAGATATGCTGTTTTCATTGCATATCGGAATCAGGACTTTATTATGGTGCTTTATGACATCAATTTGTCAAAATCTTATGAGTTATTAAAAAACAAAGACATTGGAAGTACCTTTATTGGCACCTTGCCCGGACGGGTAGACGGATTGTTTATGTCCCAAGATCGAAAAATTTGCCTTGTGGCGGATAACGGTGTCTTTATTTTTGAATTGGAGTAAAAAACATTTTTTACTCTTTACAAAAATTCCAAGACGGAGTACAATAGGTGCATTATACGGCAACTAAGTGACTGTTGTCGTGAAGTACGGTAGATTTTTTATTCATAAAACGGAAGGATGGTAATACGGATGAAGTATGTTTTTCTCATTGCCTTTGTATTGCTTATGATTACAACAGGCATCATTGCAAGAAAAAAAGTCAAGAACATGGATGATTTCTTTTTAGGCGGTAAAAATGTGGGTCCTTGGATCAGTGCATTTTCTTATGGCGCATCCTATTTTTCTGCGGTGATATTTATTGGCTATGCGGGAAAAATCGGATGGGATATGGGGTTTTCGGCAATTTGGATCGGTGTGTTCAATGCCCTCATCGGTACATATCTTGCATGGGCTCTATTGGGTAAGAAAACCCGTGAAATGACCCATAAATTAAAAGCAAAAACCATGCCGGAATTCTTTGAAAAACGCTACGGTAGCAAAAACATGAAAATTTTCTCTGCTTTGATCATTTTCATATTTTTAGTCCCTTATTCCGCATCAGTATATAAAGGGTTGGGTTACTTGTTTGAAACGGCATTTAATATACCCTTCATTTATGTTACTTTGGGTATGGCGGCTTTAACCGGTGTGTACATAATTCTAGGCGGATATGTGGCCACTGCTTTGAATGATTTCATTCAAGGAATCATCATGCTGGTAGGTGCAATGGTGATGTTCGGGTATATATTAAGCAGTCCTCAAGTGGGTGGGTTGAGCAATGCCATCAGTAATCTGGCGCAAGTGGATGCGGCAAAAGCATCCTTGGTTGGTCCCCATCCTGTTTCATTACTGGGTTTGATCATATTGACCAGCTTGGGAACATGGGGTTTGCCTCAAATGGTACATAAATTTTATACCGTAAAAGACGACAAAGGTGCCATTCATAAAGGAAAAGTGATCTCCACCATATTTGCTTTGGTGGTTGGTGTGTGTGCTTACGGCACAGGTTCCCTCAGTTCCTTATTCTTTAATGCTGTTCCGGACGGCGGCAATTATGATAAAATCGTTCCTTTGATGCTGATCGAATCTGCAGTACCGGAGTTATTACTAGGCTTGATCACCGTATTGGTGCTTTCGGCATCCATGTCCACTCTAGCCTCCTTGGTGCTGGTGTCGGGATCAGCCATTGCCATAGATTTGGGCAAAGGTGTTCTATACAAAAATATGTCCCAGAAATTTGAAATGAATTTAATGCGTGTTGTATGCGCTTTGTTTGTAGTAGCTTCCTTTGTTTTATCCATCAGCTCTCCTAGTGCAATTGTAACGTTGATGTCCTTATCTTGGGGCGCTTTGGCAGGTTGCTTCATTGCACCTTTCTTGTACGGACTGTGGAGCAAAAAGGCAAGTGTGACAGGTGCTTGGGCGTCTATGATTACAGGACTTTCCGTCATGGTGGTATGTGTAGTGGTTCTACCTGCTGTGTCAGGTTCGAATCCCGGAGGTCTGATAAGATTTTTAAGCTCGGCTCCGAATGCGGGATCCTTGGCAATGCTCTTGTCATTGGCGGTTATGCCCATCGTTGATCATGTCAAGGTTGCAAGCAGAACTATGGCGGTTGCACCGGCTGCTGAAGTTGAAAAAGCATCGTAAAAGAACTATAATATAGGTAATATATATTCACAGCAAAGAAAATCGGTAAATAATACACTTGTTACCTACCGATTTTTTTTGTATACTATAACGAGGAGTTGATGATATGAAAGAAATTATGCTCGGTAACGAAGGAGTTGCCAGAGGGGTATTCGAAGCGGGCGCTACAGTAGTAGCATCCTATCCGGGTACTCCAAGCACTGAAATTACCGAAACAATAGCAAAACACAATGAAATTTACAGTGAATGGGCACCGAATGAAAAGGTGGCTATGGAAGTTGTGATCGGTGCATCTATCGCAGGAGCAAGATCCTTTACCGCTATGAAGCATGTAGGCTTAAATGTCTGCGCAGATCCTCTGTTTACCGTTTCATATACCGGTATCAACGGAGGCTTGGTGATTGCGGTGGCGGATGACCCCGGAATGCACAGTTCACAAAATGAGCAGGACAGCAGGCATTATGCAATGTCAGCCAAGATTCCGATGTTAGAGCCTTCTGATAGCCAAGAGGCCAAGGACTTTACAAAATTGGCTTATGAACTGTCTGAAAAATATGATGTTCCTTTTATGCTTCGGCTACATACAAGGGTTTCTCACTCGAGAAGCTTGGTAGATGTGGGAGAACGTACCGAAGTACCCTTAAAGGAATACAAAAAAGATATAAACAAATACGTGATGATGCCGGGGATGGCTCGCAAACGTCATGTTGTTGTTGAGGAAAGACAAGCCGCTTTGCAGGAATTGGCGGAGCAAACCGAGTTGAACTATATAGAAATGAATGATACCAAAATCGGTATCATTTGTAGCGGAATTTGTTATCAATATGCCAAAGAAGCATTACCTAATGCATCTTTTCTAAAGCTGGGAATGATTTATCCTCTTCCTGCAAAAAAGATTGCTGAATTTGCCAAGAAAGTAGACAAGCTTTATGTCATAGAAGAATTGGATCCTTTCATTGAAACATTTGTGAAAGCCCAGGGTATTGAAGTGACCGGTAAAGATCTTTTCTCGGTCATGGGGGAATACAGTGTGGAGATGATTGCAAAAGCCATATCGGGTACGAATATAGAAACACTGGACGTCAAGTTTGAAGAGGAATTGCCTCCGCGTCCTCCTGTGTTATGCCCGGGTTGTCCTCATAGAGGTCTTTTCTATGTTTTGAAAAAGCTCAAGTTAACGGTTACCGGAGATATCGGTTGCTATACATTAGGTGCATTATCGCCCCTTGATTCCATTGACGCATGTGTTTGCATGGGTGCAAGCATTGGAATGTCTCTAGGAATGGAAAAAGCAAGAGGAAAAGATTATGCCCGTAAGCTGGTGGCGGTCATAGGAGATTCTACATTCATTCATTCCGGTATCACCGGGTTGATTGATGTTGTATACAATAAAGGAACCTCCACTGTCATTATATTGGACAATTCCATTACCGGTATGACAGGACACCAACACAACCCCTCTACCGGTTTTACCATTAAAAACGAACCTACCAAACAAGTGGATTTGGTTCAATTGTGTAAAGCCATCGGTGTGGAAAGAGTCAGAGTAGTGGATCCTTTTGATGTGGTGGAAACAGAAAAGGTGATTAAAGAGGAAGTGGCCGCAGATGAACCTTCTGTGATCATTGCTCAACGTCCCTGCGCTTTATTGAAGTCGGTTCGATACACCGGAAAGGTAACGGTCAATCAAGACAAATGCACCAAGTGCAAAATGTGTATGAGAATCGGTTGCCCGGCCATAGCATGGAAGGACGGAAAAATTATGATTGACCATACCCAATGTAACGGTTGCGGTTTATGCTTGAATGTTTGCAAATTCGGCGCAATGGAAAAGGTGGGTGAATGATATGGCAATAACTTCAATTATGATCGTAGGCGTAGGAGGACAAGGCACACTTTTGGCAAGTAAGATATTAGGTAATGTGGCTGTATCCCAAGGATATGACGTGAAGCTCTCGGAAGTTCACGGAATGGCTCAAAGAGGCGGAAGTGTCGTTACCTATGTAAGATATGGAGATAAGGTTTATTCTCCCATCATTGCACCGGCGGGTGCCGATATTGTTTTGGCATTCGAGGAGCTGGAAGCTTCCCGATGGGCTAACTTCTGCAAGAAGGACGGCACATTGATTGTCAACACCCAAAGAATAGATCCTATGCCGGTTGTCACAGGGGCAAAGAATTATCCTTTGAAAACGATGAATGAACTGGTGGAAAAACAAATCAAATTGATTCCGGTGGATGCTTTGGCTCTGGCAAAACAAGCGGGAACAGTTAAGGCGGTTAACGTTGTATTAATCGGTGTTCTGGCCAAATCATCTAATATCCCGAAAGAAGTTTGGATAGAAAGTATTAAAAACACTGTACCGGAGAGATTCCTTGAAATGAATATGAAGGCATTTGAATTGGGATACAACGTATAAGAGTCGTCTTAATGATATAATATAAATAAGTATAAAAAGAAGGAGTACATGGATTGTGTACCCTTTTTTGTTTAGAATGATATATAATGAGAAGTGAACGGCAAATAAATTATATTGTATTACGTAACAATTGATAGGAGGGGTAAATAAATTGAATTGGATAAGCTTCTCGAATTAAAAGGGAAAGCCAATAGTTATTGGGGAGAAAGGATCACGTCTCAAATGATGTTCCTTGGTAAGCTGCTACAATACAATCCTCAAAACCGGTTGGAGGAGCTGTTGAAAAAAACTGTCGATGCTCTGTATGCTCAATATAAAATAGACGGCGTTTTGCGTGACAAGGCATGCAAAGAAGCAGAAAGTTTTTTGTCGGAAGCATCAGACTTTACAAAAGGTTTTCATGTCATCTGCGCAGCACATGCTCATATCGACATGAATTGGATGTGGGCTTATGATGAAACGGTTGGCATCACTCTGGACACATTCAGAACCATGTTGGACTTTATGAAAGAGTATCCCGAATTCACATTTTCCCAAAGCCAGGCTTCGGTGTATAAAATCGTGGAGGAATACCGTCCTGACATGCTAAGAGAGATTAAGCAAAGAGTAAAGGAAGGTCGATGGGAAATCACCGCTACCACTTGGGTGGAAACAGATAAGAACATGACGAACGGCGAGAGTTTGTCAAGGCATATTCTTTACACTAAAAAATACATATCCGAATTGTTTGGAATCGACAAGAGTGAAATGAAAATAGATTTCGAACCGGATACATTCGGTCATAATATAAACATACCTGAGATTTTGACAAAAGGCGGGATTCCATATTATTATCATTGCCGTGGTGATGCATCCGGATCCTATCTTCAAAACTGGCAATCACCTTCCGGCAGCAGCGTATTGGTTCATATCGAACCTGCTTGGTACAACTCTGAATTGAATCCTGAGATGGTCATGTACATGCCGGAGTTTTGGTCTCGAACCGGTATGAATACCATTTTAAGAGTGTATGGGGTTGGAAATCATGGAGGCGGTGCTACCAGAAGAGATATTGAAAAATGCATTGATATGGCTTCTTGGCCTGTATTCCCAAAGATCAAGTTTGGTACTATGCTTGAATATTTTGAGATTGTCAATCAGTACCGGGATTCTTTCCCCACAGTGACGTTTGAAAAGAATGCCATTTTCAGCGGATGCTATACTTCCCAAAGCAGAATAAAAATGGCCAATCGGGTCTCGGAAGATCGGTTGTTTGATGCCGAAGCATTAAGTTCCGTCGCAACTGCTTTTGAAGGTATCCCGTACAATAGCCCTGGATTTGAAAAAGCATGGCAAAAAACCTTGTTTAATCATTTTCATGATATTTTGCCCGGATCCTGTGTGATCGGTACAAGAGAATATGCCATGAGCAAGTTCCAAGAAACCATGGCTTTGGCTAACTCGGAGCAATCAAAAGCAATGAGATCCATTGCAGACAAAATTGACACACAAAGCTTGGTGACCGAATGTTGCGATTTGATGAATTCCAATTCCGAAGGTGCCGGAGTGGGATTTGGTGTCTCTTCTTATAGGCCTTCTCAACCGGAAAGAGGTAAAGGGCTCAACAGAGTGCTTCATGTATTCAATACCCTTCCTTTTGAAAGAAGGGAATTGTGCGAGGTAACTTTGTGGGATTGGCCCGGAGAAACTTCAGAATTATATATAGAGGACTCGGAAAAGAACCCGTTACCTTTCCAAATTGTCAGTACCGGAAGAACCCGAAACGGTACATCCACTTATTGGGGACATAAATACATTATTCTTTTAGTGTATGTAACCGTTCCTGCCACCGGATACACCACTTTGGTTATTACCAAACGCACACCTACTGCATTTTCTAGTGCTTTGAACTTATATGACAGAGTTCACACCTATCCTGTTCCTGTGTTGGAGAATGAAAAAATCCATGCTGTTTTCGGAGATGATATGTCTGTGATCTCCCTTGTGGACAAAAAGACGGGAGAAGAGCTTATAAACCTGCCCGGATGCATGTTCCGCCGAATCACGGAAGATACGGACCGCGGCATGACTTCATGGACAGTGGGTCGTTACAGGGAAATCAGAGACTTTAAAGGGTGTGTGCGAAATGTAAAAATCAATAACGGGGAAGGCTTACTGAGAAAAAGCATTTCATACGAGTTGGTGTTTGATCATTCCCGTGCATCTGTAACCGTTTATTTAGATCGCAATAGCGACCGTTTGAATTTTGTCCTGGACTGTGAATGGCTTGAGGTGGGAAAACCGGAGACAGGAATCCCTCAATTAAATTTCCATGTACCTGTCAATTACGGTTGTAAGGAATATAAATACGGAATTGCATTCGGTAGCATAGATCGAACGGATAACAAGGATGATCGTCCGGGGATCGGATATGCCATGGCGAAAAGACAAACCGGTTCTAAAGTCGCAGTTCATGCTAAAACCAAGTATGGGTTTGTATGTAACGATGACAGTGTTTCCGTTGATTTGATCCGAAGCTCCTATGACCCGGATCCACATCCGGAACTATATAATCATCACATCGAACTGGCTGTACAGGTAATTCCGGAAGAATTGGCGGTACCGGAGAAAGAATCTTTGGTGTACCGTCATCCGTTATGCTTTGTATCCGGTGTCATCCAAAAAGGCGCAAAAGGCCCTGTAGACTCCTATTTGTCTTTAGAGGGAGATGATGTGCACTGTTCCGGTTTGAAGTTATCAGAAGACGGAGAAGGGTTGATCGTTCGTTTGTATAATACGTCAAGTACTCCTCAACAAGCCCGCTTACAGTTGAAGTCTTCTGCTAAGGATGCCTTTGTTGTGAATCTTGATGAAGAGAAAACCGATGGAGCAGTATCCCTTCATGAAAATGCGATTACAGCTGTTATCAATGCATTTTCTGTTAAGTGTATAAAAGTTATTCTGTAACCATTTTATAAGATCAGGTTAAAAAAGCAATCACTTGGTAATAATAGTTACCGGGTGATTGCTTAATGTTTATTAAAAATGAACTGAAACACTTTTACAAAATCATGTTTACAGTGGTGCTGGTTTTCATGTCGGTTATGACCGTCACGTCACAACTCCTGTTGAAAACAAATTTAAGCCGGGGATACCGACGAAACGAAATCGGCATTCCGGTCTCGGACGGCATCAAGCTGTATCAAGAAGGCACCGTGGTCTTTTCCATGAAGGATGACACGGATGCTGATGTTCGGTTGCTTCGAAACGGAGTGTATGCCGGTAATTTTGCATCCGGTAAAATCGGGATATATGTCCTTGAAGGAGATGTCTTGGAATTTGTTCACAACGGGCTAAAAAGCAAAAAAACCGTCTATGTCGATTCGGTTAGTGCCAACATCGATTCATTACAAAAAGGTCAAGCAATTTATCTGTACGGTCATAAGATGACAAATGCAGGTGTGGTACGAATGAACGAGAGAGCGAAATAAAGCGATCATTGAATTCTCACTTCATCATGGGAAAATGACACTTTTTGCATCGATCAACAGCAGGCTCGTTGAGTTTACCGCATTTTACACAGATGATCTTGCTGTCGTCAGTTTTTACAAGCTTTTCAGGAAAACGCAATCCGTATATTTTTCGTATGGTATCTCCTGCATGGTAATATTCAAATTGTTTCTTGGTTCCGGCTTTCTTTTCTTTTTTATCTTCATATAAATCGTAATAAGCATGATATCCGTTAACGTCTTTCACCCAAATCCTGCTGTTATATGTGACTCTTCCGCTTTTGCGGGTAAGCTTGGCTACTTCTTTTTTAAATATTTCCCCTTGTAATGTAGATTCATGATTTTTACCCATGGTCAAAATGAGGATGACTAAAAAGACGGCTATAATCGAACTGATCAGATAGGGTGCATATGTAGGAATGATGACATATTCGTCTGTCAATACGGTGTACAGTAGAGGAATAAACAATACTATTACCACGATGCTCAATGCAAAAAGAATCTTTTTCCTACGGATACGGGAGTACATTTTTTGGGAATATCCTAACATGTTGAACTTTGTATTTTCCATTACGAGTACCTTTCAAATATACTAGGAATTTATTATACCACATTCATCAGACGTTCCATCAATTGTGACATCAGAATTCGTTTCGGGAGGATATAGGTTCAATTTATGGTATAGTGAGTGAATGGTTGGCAATTTAATACAAGAAACAACAGAAAGTTAAAAGGAAACCGGTGAAACAAAGACTGTTACTACTGAGGTAACAACTCTTAAAGAAACGGAGCTGAAGCTTGCTCCGAAGCCACTGTAAAGGGAAGTGACGGGAAGTTTTATGCCGGGCCAAAGGTGTACAAGGCTTTGTTGAAGTGATATTTTCCATGGTGTAACAACATGTGAACCAAATGTAAATTGATTGGTTTTAACAGGTTTTTTAATTGAATTTTTTAAAAACTTAATATATAATAAATTCAAATACTTTAGAGCGAGGGGGAGATTAATCAATGTTGAGTGTTTGTGGCATTATATGTGATGACTGCGAATTTTTCAAGATCAAGTGCTCAGGGTGCTATGCTGTTTCCGGAAGATCTTTTAGGGCGAAACAAGCCAATAAGAAAATCTGTGAAATCTATGACTGTTGCGTTAAAAAACGCGGCTTGGACAGTTGCGGCCAATGCTCGGAAGTTCCTTGTAATTTGATGAAATCTTGTAGACAAGAAGGGGTCAGTGAAGAAGAACATATGGCCGATCTTGAAAAGCAAGTAAAACGATTTTCCGAGGATATTTGTCCTTGCGAGAGTACGTTCTGCTCTTATCGCATAAATTGCAGGAAATGTTATGAAAGCCACCACGATATCAATTCTCTACCCGTTTGTTTGAGGTAATTCATTACCTTTATTTAAAAGTGCTTGAAGGACGAGGTGGAGTTTCAAATAAGAAACAAAACCTCGTTTTTTGACATATAGATATAGGTGTAATTTGATTTTGCCTTAAATAGCCGGAAGACAACCTGTTGTTAATAGTATAAAAGAAAACAAACCCAAGTTTTCGTGCTCGGGTTTGTTTTCTTATTTTTACTTATTTTTCTTCGATCTATTCATTTTTTTCCATGTATCTTTTTATTTTTCCGGTAGTGGTCTTTGCAAAGTCTTCTTTTCGGACATTGAAGTCTTTGATGACCTTGTAGGAAACCAACTCCCGATTCACTTCCTTGATGTATTCGCCCATCAATTTTTCCACTGCTCCGTCACTTGTGTCTACACCTTCGTCTTGCATTTTCTCGTAATTCGGGAAAATGGATGCAGCTATAGTCAAATCATCTCCGTTTTCTTTGCCGTATACCAAGGATTCTTTGATATATTCTTTTCTTCCCAACAATGTTTCGATTTCTTCCGGGAAAATATTTTTTCCGTTTTTTGTAACGATGACATTTTTCTTACGACCGGTGATATAGATGAAATTCATTTCGTTCATGTATGCATAATCTCCGGTTCTAAAGAAGCCGTCTTCTGTAAATGCAGCCTGATTGGCTTTATCATCTTGATAATAGCCTTTCATGACACTGTCGCCTTTGACAATGACTTCACCGATCCCATCCTCGTCACGGTCGGCGATTTTCACTGTCAAATTCGGCAGGGGTACTCCGGCGGAAGCATCGTCAAATTGATCAGGACGATTCAATGACACGATAGGGGAGCACTCGGTCAACCCGTATCCTTGTAAAATATTGAATCCAAAGTCTTGAAAACCTTTGGAGACCACAGGGTCAATGGCTGCGGCACCGGAGATGAAAAGGCGGATATGACCGCCGAAATTGTCATGAATCTTCGCAAAGATTTTTCTTCTTACGTCTATTTTAAACTTTAACAACAGCTTGCTTATTTTTAACCCTTTTTTCAACTTGTCTTCAATACCGTTCTTCCGAGCGGTATCCCAAATTTTTTTGTACATGGTCTCGATCACCAAGGGGACAGCTAACATCATAGTGGTTTTTGATTCTTGGAGATTTTTGGTGATATGACGCAATCCTTCGCATTCTGCAATAGTGCAGCCTCTGTAGATCTGGCAAAGGAACCCGCATGTACACTCGTAGGCATGATGGATGGGAAGAATGGAAAGGAATATATCATCAGGTCCTATGTATACCATTTGGCACATGGCTTCCAGATTAGCGCATATATTTTTGTGAGTCAACATAACAGCCTTGGATTTTGAGGTAGTGGCCGAGGTATACAGTAAAATCAAAACCTTTTCAGGATCAATTACAGCATCCATAAAACGTCTGTCACCGGATTTGACCAGTTCATGACCTTTTTTAATTAAGAGTGAAAAAGACAGATATCTTTCCGTGTCTTCTGCGGCATCCATTTGGATGGCAATGATATCTCTTTCTAGTGTGTCAAGAGCTTTTTCCACGGTTTCACTTTTCCGATCAGTGTAGATAATGGCGGATGCTTCCGCACGTGTTAACAAACTTGCGATTTCATTGGCAGGCAGTTCTTTGTCAATAGGAACCACCACCCCGGTGCCGTTTGCAACCCCTAAATAGGAAACACACCATTCATACCTGTTTTCTCCGATAACTGCTATGCTTTTATCTTTCAACCCCAAGTCGATCAGCGCAGTTCCCAAAGCTTCCGTATCTGATTTAAATTCTTTATATGAAACCGGTTGATAATTGCTATTACCGGGTTTTTTTACTAAAAAAGCGGCTTTGTCACCGTACAACTCGGTACTCGATTGCAACATGTCCTTCAAATCCCTTATTTTCCGAACCTCATTCAACTCTATGCTGTTATATTTCATAATACACCTCTTTTAAAAAAGTCCATTTCTGGTCACAACTATTCTTGTCACCAAGTAATAATATATGGTTATAGTGTAACACATTGGTATCCTATGTGGCAATTGAAGAAGGAACTTTTTAGTAATAATTTCTTAAAAGAATTTTTAAACAGCTAAAACCTTTGAAGTGAATTAAACTCCAAAGGTTTCAACGGAATCTATGATAAACATCAAAATATCGTCATATTTATGATGTTATTGTCTATTACGGTCGAATGAAATGTTGTGTCCAGTATTTCGTACCCTTGCTGTTTGTAGCTATACCCACTCCGATTTGGGTAAAGTTCGAATTCAATATATTAGCCCTATGTCCCGGGGAATTCATCCATGCGCTCATGACTTGAGCAGGGGTCTTCTGACCGTATGCAATGTTTTCACCGGCATAAGAGTATCGGATGCCAAAGCTTTTCATCATATCAAAGGGAGAACCGTATGTCGGCGACTGGTGGTCAAAATACCCTTTAGTTGCCATATCCTTGGATTTATACTGTGCAACACGTGACAGTTCCCAATTGGTTGACAAGGGTTTCAAACCGTTTTTCTGCCTTTCTACATTGACCAAACGAATGACTTCATCCACCTCGGAAGTATAAACCGTTTGCTGAGGTACATACACAATATCTCCCGGATAAATTAAATCAGGATTCTTGAATTGAGGGTTGGATGATATGATTTCAGATAATCCGACTTTGAATTTCACGGCTATTTTCCATAATGAATCGCCTTTTACAACGGTGTACTTGGTTGTCTGCGCAAAAGCCGCTGCAGGGATCATGACGATTAACAAGATCACTGCGACCATAATTCGTATTTTATGTTTCATAATTTTCCTCCTTAAATCATCTTAATACATTTTATATTTCACTGATTTAAAAGACATATTCATGACATTTTCATGCAAACTTGTTTATAGCGGATAAGGAGTGAGAAACCGGAAAATATTTTATAGTTGACATAACAGTTTGCTTGTCTTTAAAACTATTTGACTTTAAATTGGAATTAATATTATAATAAATTGTAGCCGATAAACGAAAAAGATACTATATATTGTGTAGTTGACAAACAGGAGCACTTTATGCTTCTATTTTCTATGTAATTAAATTTTTAAAAATGAATACATCAAGACAAACGAATAAAAACCGGATATAAATAAGGGGAAACAAGGGGAAAAAACGAAATGGAGGACAGATATGTCGAATACAAAACAAACATATAATAACGAAAGCATCAAGGCGTTGAAAGGAGCTGACCGAGTCAGGCTTCGTCCCGGGGTTATATTCGGGTCGGATGGATTGGACGGATGTCAGCACAGCTTTTTTGAAATACTGTCCAATTCCATTGACGAGGCGAGGGAAGGGTATGGAGATGTCATCGAAGTGACACGTTTCAAGGATCGGTCCATTATGGTCAAGGATTATGGTCGAGGCACTCCGGTGGAATTCAACGAAAAGGAAGGCCGATATAATTGGGAGTTGATTTACTGTGAATTGTATGCCGGTGGAAAATATGACAACAATGAAGGTGATTTTTATCAATACAGCTTAGGGTTGAACGGTCTTGGTTGCTGTGCCACCCAATACAGCTCGGAGTATATGGATGTAGAAGTTCATATGGCCAATAAAAAACACAACCTACACTTTGAAAAGGGTAACAATATCGGAGGGTTGACTACGACACAGGTAAAGGGAAACAAGACCGGAACCACCATCAAGTGGAGACCGGACTTGGAAGTCTTCACCGAAAACAACATCCCTGTGGAATACTTTGTTGATACATTGAAAAAACAAGCCGTAGTGAACAAAGGGTTGAAGTTCATATTTTTTGACGAAGAATCCGGTCAGACAATGGAATTCTTGTATGAAAACGGATTAAGGGATTATGTGAAAGAATTGTCCAAAGACAATGCTTTTACCGAAATCTATGACTATTCCATGGCAACCAAAGGAAGAGACCGAAAAGATAAGCCGGAGTACAAAGTAAAGGCGGAGGTTTGTTTTTGCTTTAGCAACACGGACAGTGTCATCGAGTATTATCATAACTCCTCCTTTCTCGAATACGGAGGAGCACCGGATAAAGCCGTACGCAGCGCTTTTGTAAATGTCATCGACAACTTTATAAAGCAAAAAAACCTGTATAACAAAAATGAAGCAAAGGTTACTTATGCGGATATACAAGACTGCCTGGTTTTAGTCTTGAGTTCTTTTTCCACGGTAACAAGCTATGAAAACCAGACAAAAAAAGCCATCACCAATTCATTTATACAAAAGGCTTTAACGGACTTTTTAAAGCAGAAATTGGAGATATTCCTGATTGAAAACGCTGATGATGCGCAAAAGGTGTTAAATCAAGTCTTAGTGAACAAGCGTAGCAGGGAAACGGCGGAAAACACCCGGATCAACATCAAAAAGAAATTGACCGGAGGACTGGATATCAACAACCGTGTGAAAAAGTTTGTGGATTGCAGAACAAAGGACCTTGACCGAAGAGAACTATATATCGTGGAGGGTGATTCCGCTTTAGGCTCTTGTAAATTGGGCAGGGACGCAGAATTCCAAGCCATTATGCCGGTTCGGGGAAAGATTTTAAATTGTTTGAAAACCAATTACGCCACCATCTTGAAAAATGACATCATCGTAGATCTTTTGAAAGTGTTGGGTTGTGGTGTGGAAATCCAAACCGGCAAGTCAAAGGATTTGCAACACTTTGATATGGACAAGCTGCGTTGGAACAAGGTCATCATCTGTACGGACGCCGATGTGGACGGATTCCACATACGGACAATGATCCTCACCATGTTGTACAGGCTGGTTCCCTCTTTGATTACAAACGGAAAGATATTTATCGCCGAAACGCCTTTGTATGAAATCAACGCCAAAAAGAAAACCTATTTTGCGTATGACGAGGGGGAGAAAAACAAAATACTATCCGGGTTAAAAGGCAATTACACCATTCAACGATCAAAAGGGTTAGGAGAGAATGAACCGGATATGATGTGGGAAACCACCATGAATCCCGAAACAAGGCGTTTGATCCGTATAGACCAAGATAATATGGAACTGACGGAGAGAATGTTCGATGTATTGTTAGGTGAAAACCTCGGCGAACGAAAACAGTTTATTAAAGATCACGGCAGAGAATATTTAGATCTTGCCGATATCAGTTAAGGGTATGAAAGAAAATAGGAGAAAAACCATATGGATAAAAATATGAGAGCACAAAAAATTCACGATACAATAGAAACCAATTTCATGCCCTATGCAATGAGTGTCATTATTTCAAGAGCATTGCCGGAGATTGACGGATTGAAACCATCCCAGCGAAAGATCCTTTATACCATGTATAAAATGGGGTTGTTAAAAGGCGCAAGATCCAAATCCGCCAATGTTGTGGGGCAGACCATGAAGCTGCATCCTCACGGGGATTTGGCTATTTATGAAACCATGGTGAGAATGACCCGGGGAAACGAAGCCTTATTGCATCCCTTTGTGGATTCCAAAGGAAACATGGGGAAGGTATACAGCAGGGACATGGCTTTTGCGGCGGCCAGATACACCGAGGTCAAGCTTGACGACATCTGTGAGGAATTGTTTAGGGACATTGACAAGGATACAGTGGATTTTGTCGATAATTACGACGGAACTTTAAAAGAACCGGTCTTGTTTCCATGTGCATTTCCCAATATACTCATCAATGCCAGTCAGGGAATTGCAGTAGGTATGGCCAGCAAGTTTTGCAGCTTTAATTTACGAGAAGTTTGCAATACCACCATCGAATACATGAAAAACCCCGATATCAATGTTGCGGATTATTTAATGGCACCGGACTTTTCCACCGGAGGAGAGCTGCTGTACGACCGCAAACAAATAGAGGATATTTACAAAACGGGACAAGGCGGATTTAAGGTTCGATCTAAATACCGAATCGATAAAAAGAACAGCTTGATTGAAATTTATGAGATACCCTATACTACCACCGCTGAAGCCATTATCGATTCCATCGCCGCCCTCATAAAAAGTGGCAAGATTCGAGAAATAACCGATGTACGGGATGAAACCGATTTGAGCGGTTTGAAGATCACGCTGGATGTGAAAAAAAGCACGGATTATGATTTGTTAATGACCAAGCTTTTTAAATCAACACCATTGGAAGACACATTCAGTTGCAACTTTACCATGATCATCGGAAGCACCCCGGAAGTTCTGGGTATTAAAGGAATCCTGGACGAATGGATCGCTTTTCGTATTGAATGCATCAGCCGCCAGTTGATGTTCGATACCACAAAGATGAAAGAAAAGCTGCATCTGTTATTGGGTTTACAAAAAATCCTGTTGGATATCGACAAAGCCGTTATGATCATCCGGAACACGGAAAAGGATGCCGATGTCATTCCCAACTTGATGAAAGGCTTTGACATTGACCGGATTCAAGCGGAATTTATTGCTGAAATTCGATTGAAAAACTTGAACAAGGAATATATTTTAAACCGGATCGAGGAAATAGACGGGTTGCGATCAGGAATTGAAGATATGGAAAACACATTGAAAAGTCGTAAGAAATTGAATAACGTCATCATATCTCAATTGAAAGATATCATGAAAAAATTTGGAAAGGATCGAAAAACGACCATCATCGAACCGGAGGAGCAGGAGGAGATTGCTGAGGATATCTTTATTGAGGATTACAACTTGAAATTGTTTTTAACCAAAGAAGGTTATTTCAAAAAGATTCCGTTGACATCTTTGCGATCCAATCCGGAACAAAAGCTGAAGGAAAAGGACCGGATTGTTCAAACCATCGAAACGAGCAATAAGATGGATGTGTTGTTTTTCTCGGATCAATGTCAGGTGTATAAGATGAAAGCATATGACATCGATGATAGCAAAGCTTCGGAGCTAGGTTCCTATTTGCCGAATTTATTGGAGATGAATGAGGATGAAAAGATCATTATGATCACGGCGACCACGGATTATAGCGGGTTTCTCGTCATCGTATATGAAAACGGTAAAGTCTCCAAGGTGGACATGCAGGCATACTACACAAAAACCAATCGTAAAAAACTGGCGAATGCATATTATGCAAACAGCCCGGTAATCGCCATTTACCATTTGATTGAGGAACAAGAATTTGCTTTATTCTCACAAATAAACAAGGTATTGTTGTTTATGACCGAGAAAATCAATATAAAATCCTCAAGACAAACCATGGGTGTCCAGGTAATGAAAATGAGAAAAGATGATAAAATCAAGAGTGTTTGCACTTTGGAAGAGTCCGGCATAAAGGATCTTGATTATTACCGAACGAAGGGGCTTCCTGCAACCGGGAAGTTTCTGAAGGACGAGGATTATCTCGATAAACAGATCAAATTATTTGAATAAGCAAGAAAAAGAGGGGATGATTTGGTGCGTTCCCTCGTTTTTATTCGGTTTTTCGAATTTTTGAGAGATTATATAGACTTTTTGAGATATATGGTTGAAATTTGAAATGTAACCGGTATAATATGGTTGTTGAGAAATTGTTGTTCACTTGAATGACCATATTTACTAAAGAAATTATTCTATTCTATAGAATGGTTAATTATACAAAAGAAAAAGGAGAGTTTACAAGATGTCTAGAAGTCTATGTATTCTGATCGCAATGGACAACGAAACAACCCGCACTCTTTCCTGCTTTTTCAAAAGCAAAGGCGATGTTTCAGTTATTGGTAAAGCGGAGGATCAAAAGAGTTTATGCAATTTGATCGATTCTCTGAATCCTGATTTGGTCATTATGGATTTAATGTTACCTCAGCTTAATGGTATTGGTGTGCTCATGCAGTATCACGGAATGGAAAATGCACCGGCGTTTATTGCGGTTTCAACGCAAAGGGAAGCAAAAACCATTGATAAAGCCATCAAGTACGGTGCAAAGTATGTGTTGGTGAAGCCCTTTGAGTATGAAGTCTTGTACGGGCGCTTGAAACTCTTGACCTGCCGATGTCCCCGCTATAACGGCGCTAATGAAATGACTCCTGTCTATGAAAGTACAAAACCGGTCAACTATATCTTCCAAAAATCCGAACATGATAAACAAATCGAGTATGAAATTATCAAATCATTGTATCAGATCGGTATTCCTTCTAGTATAAAAGGCTTTAACTACATCAAAGATGCTGTTTTCATGGTATTGGTGGATCCGGAATGCATTCTGGCTATCACCAAGGATATTTACCCTGCAATCGCCAGCAAATATTTCACTACGGGAATGAATGTGGAACGTGCCATACGGCATGCATTCACCATTTCTTGGGAGAGAGGAACCCCGGAAGGTAGAGCCAAGATTTTCGGAAAAGGTTTCGGTACAAGAATCAAAAACGCCGAAGCCATATCTATGATTGCATCCAAAGTGGAATTTACGTTAAGGCAGAGAAAAAAACGTATTGAGTTAAACAAGAGAGAACATAAAGATGATTCAGTAGAATTTATGATATAATATCCCCATCACTATATGTTGGAGGATTTCTATATGGTTCGTTTTAACGGTTTGAACATGAATATGGGGACATTGCCTCTTTTATCCGATGCTGTGTCCCGTTCTATTAGTTCGGAAAATCCCACAGGTGAAAAAGGGAAAGGAGGTATGGCCAAAGAAGGTGTCGCCTCACATGCCGCTCGGGATTTAGGTCAAGGCTGGAAAGTCAACCCTTACGTCAGGATTCCCGGGGGGCAAACCTATGTCATGGCGGATATACAAGGGCCTGGAGCCATTTCTCACATCTGGTTGACTCCGACGGGAGCATGGCGTGAATTGATTCTCAGAATTTATTGGGATGATAATGAATATCCTTCCGTGGAATGCCCGGTAGGGGATTTTTTCGCCAATGCATGGCAGAATTATGCTCAACTGTCCTCTCTTGCCGTCTGCTGTAATCCTAGATCCGGTTTAAATTGTTATTGGATGATGCCATTTAAAAAGCGTTGTCATATGACCATGACCAATATAGGGTCGGATGAGAAGGTTTTGTATTACCAGGTGGATTACACATTGACGGATGTCCCGGAGGATGCCGCCTATTTTCACGCTCAGTTTCGAAGGGCTAATCCTTTACCCTATAAGAGTGTTTACACCATTGTGGACGGTATAAAGGGAAAAGGTCAGTATGTGGGCACCTATATGGCTTGGGGTGTTAATAACAACCGTTGGTGGGGAGAAGGGGAAATCAAATTTTACATGGACGATGACCTTGAGTTTCCTACCATATGCGGCACCGGAACGGAAGACTATTTTTGCGGATCCTATAACTTCGATGTGCAAGGAAGATATACCGAATTTTCAACCCCCTATACCGGTATGCATCAAGTCATAAGACCGGACGGGCTGTATAATTCACAGACAAGATTCGGGTTGTATCGTTGGCATATCATGGATCCCATACGCTTCGACACCGGATTAAAAGTCACGATCCAAGCTTTGGGATGGAGAAGTGAAGGAAGATATTTGCCGTTACAAGACGATATTGCATCGGTGGCTTATTGGTACCAAACATTACCTTTTGAAAAATTCCCTAATCTTCCAAGCAAAGATTATTTAGAAATTATTTAAACAGTAAAATGAAAGAGGTGTTAACAATCGTAAACTTTGAATTATTTGAATGTGAATGGCCGGATTTCGGTTTCACCCAACAGCCGATCGGACCTGTTTCTTATGAAACCTATCGGAAGCGGTTGGAAAATGTAAAAGCTAAGATGAAAGAAAGAGCATTGACTCATTTGGCGATATATACCGATCGGGAGCATTTTAGCAATGTGTTTTGGTTGACCGGTTTTGATCCGAGATTCGAAGAAGCTTTATTGATCATTACCTTGGATCAGGATCCCTTGATGGTTGTAGGTAACGAATGCGAAGGATATCTGGGTATGAGCCCTTTATTTGAGAAAGGCTATTTGAAGCATGAGCGATACCAACATTTTTCCTTGATGAATCAACCCAGGGATACTACACGGCAGATCAAGGACATTTTTTGCGACATGGGTATCGGCGGTACAAGCAGGGTGGGAACTGTCGGGATCAAGTATTACTATCAAGATTCCTTGATGTTGGATATACCTGCCTACATTGCCGATGCTCTAAGAGCTATGTGCGGAAGAGCCAATGTTGTCAACTCGGCCGATCTGTTTATGGATGCTGACAAAGGACTTCGATCGTTCGTCAATGTCGAGGAAATCGCTCAATTCGAGTTTTCCAATTATTTAGCCGTCAAAGGCGTCAAAAACATGATTTTCGGATTAAAACCCGGTATGTCGGATTATGACCTGGTAAAGCTGAGTGAATACAACGGAACACCTTTGGCATGCCATACCACGGTGGTTCCCGGTTATCTCAAAGACAAGAGCATGTGTTCTCCTGCGGGTAGGATTCTGGAAAAAGGAATCACATTAGGAATGAACCTTTCCTATTGGGGAAGTAATATATGTAGGTTCGGATGGATCGCAGAGGACGAAAACGATTTGCCGGATCAAGCCAAGGACTACGCAGAAAACTTTGCCGGCCCCTATTTTAAAGCCATCTGCAAATGGTTGTCCGCTTTGAGAATCGGTGTGAAAGGGGAGGAATTGGCCGACTTGATCGCTACGGAATTGCCTTTTGAAAAATTCGGTATATTCCTTAACCCGGGGCATTTGATTCATACGGACGAATGGATGAGTGCACCGGTTTACAAAGGCTCTGAAATTGCATTACACAGTGGAATGTACCTGCAGTGTGATGTAATCCCCTCGAATGACGTGTATGGATCCACCCGAATGGAAGACGGTTATGTATTGGCGGATGAGAATTTACGTGCCGAATTGAAGGAAAAATATCCGGAATGCTATAACCGATGCCAAAAAAGAAGAGATTTCATGAAAGAAATATTAGGGATCGCTTTGCATGAGGAAGTATTACCTCTTGCAGATACTTGCGGATTAATTTCACCATATTTATTAAAACCGGAAACAGTGTTCCGATTAAAATCTTAAAGCATGAGAACGCCCCTGTCTTCTACGGACAGGGGCTGTTTAACTTTAAACTAAATTGGTTTATAAATCTTTTTATCTAAAAGGGGGGACTTTGTAGATGAAAACTTTTGAAGCTAAATCGAGGGAAAGTTATAATCAGAAAGCAGATAATTATGATAAATCTATTGAAGGCAAATATACGATGAGATTTAAAGAAGTCTTATTGGAAGAGATTATAGCGGAGGCTGATTACAATATATTGGATGTAGCTTGTGGGAACGGTACGTTTCTTAAAATGTTATCCGATAAGCATGATATGAATGGGTAT
Source organism: uncultured Clostridia bacterium (assembly GCA_937894465.1). Lineage (GTDB taxonomy): Bacteria > Bacillota > Clostridia > JAAYHZ01 > JAAYHZ01 > JAAYHZ01. The sequence goes on along the minus strand of CALCRE010000012.1, from coordinate 1,309 downwards.
GGCATTGATATCTCAGAAAAAATGATAGCCAATGCAAAGAAAAAGTGTCCAAATATGATATTTGAAATAAGTAGTTGCGACCATACACCATTTAAAAATCAAATGTTTGATGACGTAACCGTTTGTGCAGCATATCATCATTTTTCGGACACAAAAACATTTGCTAAAGAAATAAACCGAATATTAAAACCAAAGGGTTTGCTATATATAGCAGAGGTATACTATCCGTTTATTATTCGTGTAATTTTTAATCCGTTTGTCCCATTGTCAAAAGAAGGAGATGTAAAGTTTTATTCGCCTAAAGAAATTCAAAGGAATTTTGAGGAATATGGCTTTAAGAAAATTGACTTTAAGAGGGAAGAACATATTCAGATTATTAAATTACAAAGGCTATAAACAGTTGTGTAGTCTACCCGAAGTGCGCTCTCGAAGGAGCATGCTTTTTCTATTTTTTCTTTTGTTCCTCGTCGGGTGGGGTATTGTTGCCGGTGTCCTCTTTGTTCTTTCTTAAAAAGATGTTGTAAAATATCTTTACGACGATTGCAACCGGTATGGCTAATAAAACTCCGGGTATTCCGAAAAGACTGCTGCCAGCCATTACCGCAATAATGACGACAAGAGGCTTAAGGTCAGCGCTTTTACCGGTGATAAAGGGTGTCAACACCCAATCGTCAATCAATTGCAAAGCTAGGGTTACGATCAAAAGATACAAGGCTTGGATTGGCTCCAGGAACAATAAAACAATAGCTGAGATCAAGTAAGCAATCCAAATGCCGACAGTAGGCACCGTATTTCCCAAACCGCCAAGCAATCCCCAAAGCCAAGGCAGTGGAGCATCCAATAAATACATGACGGCAAACATACATACTCCGATGATCAAGGAGGTCAACAGTTTACCGATGACATACTTAGACACACCGATAATCGATTGGCTTAAAAATTTAAAAAATTTGTCTGTATTTTTCTCTCCCATGAGGTTTCCTCACTTAATCCTCCGACTTATATGCTTTCATGGCTTCTTTTATTTGTGGTAATTTTTCATAAGCCGCCTTTTCTCCTAGCTCCACCAATTCCTCTATTCTTTCCAGCTTATGATAAGCGTATCCTGTCAGATCCGGTGAAATGACGCAATCGGAATTGGTAATTCCCAGACGTGCATTGCTTCCCACCATAATGTGAAAAGAAGTCAAAAGGCATTCCACAAAAGAATCCGAATCGGTTCCTTTCCGACGATCGGAATTCAAATCCACAGTGACTATACTGCTTAATCCTATAAGATCGTAGTAAGTGCTTGATAATTGGTCTCTGT
>CALCRE010000011.1 GCA_937894465.1 uncultured Clostridia bacterium | reverse complement strand
ACTTCCACCAATAAAGAATTGTTTTCCTCTTCATCGGTGGGGAGCAGTTCAGCCCTTTCTTCATATACTTGTATATCCGTTTTTATATCCTTCCCACCGCGTTGCATGGCATTGGATAATGCATCTTCTCTTAATGTTTGTTTGGCATATGCCATGGCGTCATCAAGTTCTTTTATAAAGGTGCTTCCTTTCCGGGTTCTTACCATATAGCCTATGAGGGCATGACTTTCATGCCTGGGTAGGATTGTACCTTCTTCGATGCTTATGATCTTGCCGGTTACAGCGCCGATTGCATTGGCTACCGATGCGTATTCAGGTATAAAGGCTTTTGCATGCATAAGCTTTGCCACATGGGGTATAAAGATCTTGGCAGGTGCTCCTAATCCGCATATGGTGTAGGATGTAGTAAAACTTGCCTGCAGTAAATTGTTTTCTTTAGATGAGTATTCTAATAAACGATTTAAGAAAGGCAAGTCTTCGGAAGATGTAATACCGGGTTGGTTCTTTTCCAACAGCATCAACACTATGGTTTCGTAAATCTTTAAAACCACCTTGCGGTATGTTTCGGAACAAATTCTGTCATAGCCGATACCGAATTGATTGGATAATATTTGTACCGCTATGGAAGATGCTTTAACATTCCAGCGAGTAAAATCCCCTTTGATATGCATGATATCTGTAGGGGTCAAGGAGCTTTTCATAATAAGTCCTTTGTTTTCTAATTCGGATGTGTCTAACGTATAAATGGTCTGATCTATTTTTTCGCATAGACGGGTTGCATCTAAGGGATGATCTTTTACCGCATCCAAAATGGCGGTATCCTGTGAAGATAACTTCTTGCCTGACTTTCCCGTCAAGACATAAAACACAGGCAATGGCCTTGTGTGCAGAGGTTTTGCTTGGGTCAATTCATGAAGTCTTTCTTCTACATAAGGGTATTGGGATGCAAGAGCACATAAGGGTATGACACGGTTAGGCCCTACTATAATGTCTTTGTTTTTATTGATTTTAATTTCACTGTCACCGCCAAGTCCGCAAGTAGTTAAATCCACTGAAGATATGGCAGTCTTCCAATTGCCAACCATAGCACCGTCTTCTAACAAGCCGGGAAAGCCGTCCTTAATCAGAGCGATGTCACTGGTGGTTCCACCCATGTCAATGATAATTTGATCTTTATGGTCAGATAGAAACATACCGCCGTGTATGGAAGCTGCAGGCCCTGATAACAGGGTTTCCACCGGTCTTTTTAAAGCGAATTCTAAAGACATAATGGATCCGTCTCCACGAACGATGACAACAGGTGCAAGGATTCCTCTGCTTTTTAAGCCTTGTGTGACACTATCCATGAATTCTCGTATCACAGGAATTAATTTGGCATTTAATAAGGCACCGGAAGCTCTTTTTAACACATTTAATTTACCGGACAATTCATAACCGCAAACCACCGGTTTGTTACATTGTTCTTTGATGATGGCTTCGGCTTTTTGCTCGAATTCAGGATTGATCATACTCCATGTTTGTACCACAGCATAACATTCCATCAATGAATCCACTGTTTCCAAACTCTTTTTCAAATACGCCCAATCCGGTTCCTTTTCTATTTCGCCGTCATCTCCTACCATTCCGTCTAACATGATGATGCTAGACAGATCCGGCAGCCCGTATTCTTTTCCGTATTGTTCGATTACTTTCGGATGGCATCCGATGAGCACCAAGCCTGCATTGGCACCTTTTCCTTCTACACAAGCATTTGTCGCCAATGTGGTGGACAATGATACAAATTGTATTTCTTGAAACAATTCCTGATCCAACTGATCCAAAGCTTGTTCGATCCCTATTTGAAGATGATCTTTTCGAGTCGGTGATTTGGCACTCCCGAAGATTTTCTTGCTGTTAAAATCGTAGAGAGCAACATCGGTAAATGTTCCTCCGGTGTCAATACCTAGACCTAAATGCATATTTTTTGCCTCCAATGAATTTGAGCGTTATTATATCATCCTTTATTTATGCATTCAACAAACAGGTTAAAAGTGCACAAGATATCACAAGAAAGTATCTACTTCCTCTTATAGCATGCGAGGTTACTTATCGTCCCAATGCATTGGCCTTCTTAAAAAAGGAATGAGACTTTTATAAAATCGGGGGTTATTTAACGGATTTATGAATCAAGTCATAGATAATGACTTGAACCGGTTAAATTAAATTAATATTTATTCAGAAATTCTAAAGGAGTAAGAATTTCCGGACGTTCAATATCTAGCTCGGTAAAATCCTTATCCCCGGTTATTAAAATATCAACATCAGAAGTAATTGCAGAAACAATAATTGGTAGATCTTTTTCATCTCTCATATTTGGTGCTATTGACATATCTGAAGGGGTGTAGACCATTTCAAAAGACACCTTTAAAAGAAATTGATCTAATGCGCTTTTGTATTTTGGCGATTTTCTTGTAATTACTGCATTAGACTCTTCAATTATATAGGAGCATAATACCAGGGTATACTTCTCCGTGATATATTCAATCAATCCGGCCAATTTCGTGCTTTTAAATATGAGGGCAGATAAAAGAACATTCGTATCAATCATTATTCGCATGTTTTTTTTCCCATATTTCTTTCCTTACTTCTTTAACAAGATTTACAACATCATCCTCAGTCTCAAGTCCCAATTCTTCTGCCAATCCCTCAAAAGCTTTTTGAGCTTCTTTAATTGCAACTCTTGTAGAGTTTTCTATAATAACATTGTCTCCTTCTGTCATAAAAACAACCTTATCGCCTTCTTTTAAATTTAGCCTTTTGCGTATTTGTATTGGTATCGTTATTTGTCCTTTGGAAGTGATCTTTGCTAGCTCCATAATAAGAACTCCTTTCTATGGTATCGTTGTTTTCCTTACATTCATTATATTCTATTTCTTAAAAAAATCCATATTAAATTATAAATACTCAGGGTAAAATGTTTTGTCATTTATAAAATGACATACGAACAAAACTTGTAAAATCCTATCTTGGCAAATAAGTAAACGTGAAAATCGACCGATCAATAGGTAGTATTCATCCTGAACACAATAATTTGATTTATCCGGTAAACCCCGGATCTATACCTGGAGAGTAATTTCGAAAACTCGTTACCAGTAAGATGATGGAAACAAAATTAAGTTGATCATATAGCCAAATACAGAGGCATTTAAGAAAAAATCAGCGATTATTTTCTCTCGCACCTAGATAAGTGAAGTCAATCTATTCTTATCTTGACTTATCCTGCCTATCTACTATACAGCCTGGTTTATATGTAAAAGGGTGGATTAACTGATAAAAGTAATTTTAATATTATGTCATAGACAACTAGGGTAAGCTATTTAAAATATGAATTGAAAAAACGTGCTAACCACATATTTACTTTGGGTAATGGTTCTTACAACTTGCAATATAAATGTTTTCTTTATCGATACTATAGATGAGTCGGTGGACATCGGTAATTCGCCGGCTCCAATAGCCTGAAAGTTCATGTTTTAATGGCTCCGGTTTCCCAATTCCTTCATTTCCATTTCTATCGATGTCACATATCAACTCATTTATCTTCTTTAATATTTTTTTATCTTCTCGTTGCCAATATAGATAGTGTTGCCATGCAATGTCTGAAAAGATTTTATTCATTTTCTCCTACTAACTCTTTCTTTTGTCCTTTCCCTTTCTTCAGTTGCTCAATAGATTGAAGAAGTTCATTGTAATACTCCGGATTACTTCGTACATATAGATTCTCCAGTAAATTATTATATTCAACTTCAGATATCATTACAACATTTTCACCACGCTCGCGGGTTATGATAATTTTCTCAAAATCTTCTGTAGCCTTGTTACAGTAATATTTAAAATTTTGTCTTACATTCGAAAAACTTCTCGCTATCATAATATCACCTCCATAAATATATTGTACATTGTTCTGTACAATTATACAAGTTTTTTTATCGTTGTCTTAATAATATTTATATGCAACATTAAGTGTTTCTGCTTCTTTATTGTTATAATCGATGAGTTTGATAGAAAAAAAGGATTGTTGTACCATTCTTTCAAAAAAAGCACTTGTATGCCAAATTAGTTTGATACAAATCAACTTTACCGCCCATTTCAAGATGGAGTGTATTTCAATCAGCGAAACGTCGCAATTGATGACATTGCCGTCTAGCTTAGCCATAAAGTGTACGTTAGATCCACCAACACCCTTTACTCTGATACAAATCCGGTGGCGTCCAAGGATCCTGGTACTTTTCCTCATACCCTGTCGGTGCAGGATAATCATCTCTGGAATTTTGAAAGTGGG
>CALCRE010000010.1 GCA_937894465.1 uncultured Clostridia bacterium | reverse complement strand
ATATATTCTTGCGGTCCTACCGTATACAATTATTTTCACATAGGAAACGCACGTCCCTTTATTATATTCGATTGCTTAAGAAGGTTTTTCGAGTACCAGGGATTTGATGTGACATTTGTTCAAAACTACACTGACATTGACGATAAAATGATCAACAAGGCCAACGAAGAAGGCGTGACCATCAAGGAATTGGCTGATCGGTATATCAAAGAATATGAAATCGATGCATCCGGATTGGGAATTCGGCCTGCCACTGTGCATCCGAAAGCCACCGACCACATTGAAGATATTATCGCCTTTATAAATAAATTGATTCAAAAAGGATTTGCATATGAAGTGCAAGGAGATGTATATTTCAATACCGGAAGCTTCGACCAATACGGCAAATTATCTCGCAAGAAATTGGATGAGCTTGAATTAGGAGCACGCATTGATGTGGATGATCGGAAAAGAAATCCTATGGACTTTGCTCTTTGGAAAGCCAAAAAGGAAAATGAACCTTCGTGGAACAGCCCTTGGGGAGAAGGTCGACCGGGATGGCACATTGAGTGCTCGGTCATGTCCATGAAATATTTAGGGGATACCATCGACATTCATTGCGGAGGAGCGGATTTGGTGTTTCCTCACCATGAAAATGAGATTGCACAAAGCGAAAGCGCCACCGGAAAAACTTTTGCTCGTTATTGGTTGCATAACGGTTTTATCAATATTAATAATGAAAAGATGTCCAAATCCAAAGGAAATTTCTTTACGGTAAGGGACATTGTCAAGTCCTTTGATTATGAGGTGCTGAGATTTTTTATGTTGTCGGCTCACTACAGAAGCCCTATCAACTTCAGTGACGAATTGCTGCAACAAGCCCAAAATGGATTGAACCGCATCTATGAATGCCTGGTCCATTTAAAGCTGATCTTTGCAGAGGACCAAACCGGAGAAATTTCTGATCAAGTGAACCAAGCCTTAGCAGACTACAAAGAGAAGTTCATTCGGGCTATGGAGGATGATTTGAATACGGCGGATGCCGCTTCTGTGTTATTCGAAATGGTGCGGTATGCCAACGGATTGATGAAAGATAACGCTGTAAATCCCAAAGAAGCCAAAGCAATTTATGATTTGTTCAAAGAGCTCGGTGATGTATTGGGCATTTTAAATAATGAAAAAGATCAAAATATTGATCAGGATATTGAAGAATTGATCGAAAAACGCCAGCAAGCCCGTAAAGATAAAAACTGGGCTCAAGCGGATGCCATTCGAGATCAATTAAAAGATATGGGCATTATATTGGAAGACACACCACAGGGTGTGAATTGGAAAAGAGTATAACAAAAGGAGTATTTATTGAGCAAATTGAAGATACTTCACGCCGAGCAAACCGACCCTTGGTTGAACTTGGCAGTTGAGCAATATTTATTAGACACGGTTTTACCGGATCAAGTCATATTATATATTTGGCAGAACAAGAATACGGTGGTCATCGGGAGAAACCAAAATGCATGGCGGGAATGTGCCACCGAGTTATTGGAGCAAGAAGGCGGGAAACTGGCCAGACGGTTGTCCGGCGGGGGAGCGGTGTTTCATGATTTGGGAAACTTGAACTTTACCTTTGTCACGGGAAAGGCGCTGTATGACCTAAACAAGCAATACACCGTTTTGTTGGATGCAGTCAAGGCGTTGGGCATACCGGCTGAAATGACCGGTAGGAATGATCTTGTGGCCGACGGCCGGAAATTTTCAGGAAATGCTTTTTGTCATCGGAAAAACGGATCCTACCATCACGGAACATTGTTGGTGGATGTGGATATGGATAAACTGTCCCGTTATCTTCGCGTGTCTACGGAAAAGATGCAAGCAAAAGGGGTCAAATCCGTTCGATCAAGAGTGGTGAATTTAAATGAATTTGTTCCTTCTTTGACCATACCCATGATGATTCAGAGCTTAAGGGAAAGTTTTGAGCTGCATTACGGTAAAGTGCAAGAAACGGAAGTTGGATTTAACGGATTGCCAAAAGAAGAAATTGAATCCTTGTTTCAACAATACTCATCTTGGGAATGGTTGTACGGGGAAGCGCCTGCATTTGACATAAAGATCAATGACAAATTCGACTGGGGTGAAATACAGCTGCATTTTGAATTGAAGGATGGATTGATCCACCGTGCGTTAGTCTATTCCGACGCTATGGACGAAAAATTCATTTTGGCCTTGAGAGATTGCTTTAAAGAAAAAAGATTAAGAACTTCGGATTTGATCTTTCATATCAAGGAACAATTCCGGGATCCGGTATATGAGCACCAGATATCGGATATAGTCAATATGTTGGAAAACCGAGATTTGTAAAATCCCAAGGAGAAAGCATGATGGAACCTATTCTATACAGTAAAACGGAAGCCACCCGCATGTTACCTTTGGCTTTGGCCTTTGTGGGAGATGCCGTGTATGAACTATATATCAGAACTCATATATTATCTGACGGGAATATGACTGCCGGAGCGTTGCATAAGACAGCGATCAAATACGTGTGTGCCCATGGGCAGGCATATGCCGCCGAGATGCTTAAGGACAAGCTGTCCGAAGAGGAGACCTATATATTCAAAAGAGGTAGAAATGCATGGTCTGCCACCGTGCCGAAAAACTGCAATGTCACCGAATACAGACAAGCCACCGGTTTGGAGGCTTTGATCGGGTATTTGCACTTAATCGGTGAGAAAGACAGGACGGATGAAATATTGTCATTTTGTGTCAGTCAAATAGATCAAAAGGAAGAATAAAGTATGGATAAGAATAAACGAACTTATAAAGAACAAGCACCGGTTGAATCCGAAGACTATATCTACGGTAAAAATCCGGTCATTGAATATATACGATCAAATAGCCCTGTTAACCGGGTGATGTTAATGGAAGGAATCAACCCCTCCACCTATGCCCAAATCATGAATGAGGCGAAAAAGAGTCAAGTTGAGGTGAGGATCGTTAAAGCAAGCGTACTCAATGACTTGGCACCTCAGTCGGTTCATCAAGGGGTAATCGCTTATATATCACCGATTTCCTATTGCGAACCGGAGGATATATTAAAAAGGGCAGAGGAACTCAATGAAAAACCTTTTATATTAATTCTGGACGGATTGACCGACAGCAGAAACTTAGGTGCAGTGATTCGTTCGGCGGAAGCTGCCGGAGTACATGGTATCATCATGCCCACAAGAAGAGCTGCTGCTGTGAATGCGGCGGCGGTGAAGGCATCGGCCGGAGCAGCAGCTAATATGCTGATCGCCAGAGTGGCCAATATCCCTATGGCAATCGACCGTTTGAAGGAAAAGGGGATCTGGGTGACCGGAACAGATATGAAAGGAACCAAACACTATTGGCAATGTGATTTCAAGGATGCCATAGCCTTGGTGATCGGAAGTGAAGATAAGGGAATCGGCAGGCTGGTAGCTGAAAAATGTGATTTTTTAGCGGATATCCCCATGAAAGGAACCATGAATTCATTGAATGTTTCCGTTGCAACCGGTATTTTTTTGTTTGAAGCCTTGAGGCAAAGACAAGAGCAGTAGTCAGTGAGGTTTTTTTGGTGAACAAGTACCTGTTGGTGGACGGATACAACATCATAAATGCATGGAGGGATTTGTTTGATCCGGGTGATGATTTGGAGCTTAATCGCTCTAAATTGATCGACATGTTGATCGATTTTGCAGGAAACAAGGAATATATCGTCATTATTGTTTTTGATGCCCAGCAGGTAAAAGGCGGAAAAGGAACACTGGAAGAACGACAAGGGTTGATCATTGTATTTACCGAGGAAAACGAGACCGCCGACAACTATATTGAAAAATTTGTTTATGAGAAGGGGTCTACGGATAAGATTGCTGTAGCCACATCCGACTATATGGAACAAAGGATTGTGCTAAGTAGCGGTGGCGCCCGTATCACACCCAAGGAATTAAGACAACTTTTGGTGAATAACAAGAAAGCGCAAAGAAGGATTATGGATTCCACCGGGAAGACACAGAATTCCTTTCGTGATTATTTGACACCGGAGCAAGAATTATTGATGGAAAGATTCAGGAGGAATAAACGTGGCTGATGTTAAAGTAAAAGTATCATCCGGTATATGTGGTATGGAAACAATCATCAAGGCAAGTTGTGATGATATGCAAACTGTTCTGATCCGAACCGAAACCGATTGTGTCCAAGTGATGCGCTTGGCTTTGGCAGTTGCCCAAGTTGACGCAATGGAAGAGCTTTTTTCCGGTTTTGGAAAGGGCAGAATAATGGAAGCCGCCGAAGTGAATATACGTCATGCGGCATGTCCGGTCCCGGCTGCTTTTTTAAAAGCCGTAGAGGTTGCAGCAGGTATGGCTTTAAAAAAGGATGTTCACATTATATTCGATTGACCAAAGCTGCTGCGATCATAGCGAAGTATCCTTCGTCCGGAATATAATAGGGAATGCTGTTCCCGGATCCTAATGCGTAACCGCCCCGGTGGGCAAGTTCAAGCATTCCACAGGAACGATTGTATATATCTTCCGGTTTGGACCTGCAGATGAAGTCCATATCAATACCGCCTAGGAGAGCCATTCTCAAGTCCATTTGTGGATAAGCCTTTTCGATGGGGAGAATATTATCCTCAAAGGAATGTCTTGCATCATATTTCATATCATTGACCATATCATCGATGATTTGACCGTAATATCCGCATGAATGCAATATGGAATATTTACCGTGCTTTTTAATGGCTTGAGAGATTTTCACATGCCAAGGGAATACATATTGACGCATTTGTTCAGGTGACAGCATGGTTTGGGTGTTAAAACCCCAATCGTCATTGGAAATGCAAGCGATTACATCCGGATGGTCGGAACAGATCTCGTAATAATCGGTCAATACACTGCCCACTTTATCAAATATGGCTTGAGCCAAATCAGGTTGGTCGGCGATCATGATGCACAGATTGTCGTATCGCGTCAAAGCAATGACATTTTCCAAAACACCTCCGGGTCCGTATGGAACCAAACCCATCCCTTCCGGTTTTCGGGAAGCCAAATAATCAATTAAGGAGTAATCGTAAGCAGTGGCATCCGGCCATGGAAATTTTTCAAAGTCTTCATAAGAGGCAATCGAAGTGCCTTGGTTTAGGGATATGGTTTTTAACTGCTCTTTATGTACAGTGGCAAAGGAAATGGGGCATGCGTGAAAAGTGATGTAATCATACCCGGCATTGGCATAAGCTTTCATATGAATCTCTTCCAATTTGGAAACAGGCAACCCCGGGGTTATTTTTTCTCCTGACAACCGTTCATACAATGCAGGATGTAAAAAGAATTCAAACAACGTGTGCTGATGAGTTTTTTCTTTTTTTAGGACTTTCAAAAGCCGTGTATAATCCGGCTCTCCTGCAACGGATTTTAAAAATGACCAATCGATAAACCTTGACTCAAACTTTCTCATGTTACACCTCTTGAATGAAATTCGACTTTTCTCCTGTGCTAAAAGTAGTATACCATAAAGTGGAAAAATAGCGGGCAATTCCAACTAAATTAACCGAATAAATTTTTTTCTTTGTTGTATTATCAGGTTGTATATAATAAAATGAATATAAGGTCAACGTATTTTGAAAAGGGGTATGTAATATGGAGCAAATCACGTATGTATGGGTAGGGTTAATCATATTGTTTTTAATCATAGAAGCGTCCACCATGGGATTGACCACCATATGGTTTACCATCGGAGCCATTTTCGCATTAATAGCAGCGGGTTTCGGTTGGGCAATCGAGGTTCAAATCACCATCTTTATTATCATATCTTTGATTTTGCTTATCTTTACAAGGCCGATTGCATTGAAATACTTAAAAGTAGGTCATACAAAAACCAATGTGAATGCCATTATCGGAAAAACCGGTATTGTCATCATTCCCATCCCTGAAAAGGACAGAGGTCAGGTCAAGGTTGGTGGACAAATTTGGACGGCAATCGGTTTGGACGGCGAATCAATGGATCTCCATGAAGAGGTGGAAGTGGTTGCAGTGGAAGGCGTCAAGTTGATCGTTAAACGGATATAACAGATCGGGTTTCCTTATAGTTCGGTCTTTATATATACATTTCGAATATCTGAAAGGGGCGATTATTTATGCAATGGGTATGGATTATTTTAGGGTTTGTAGCGCTTATATTATTGTTTACAAACATAAGGGTTGTACCCCAAGCCAGGGCTAGTGTCATTGAACGATTAGGGGCATATAACGGAACATGGGAAACAGGATTGCATTTCAAAATTCCGTTAATAGATAAAATTGCATCTTCTGTTTCGTTAAAGGAGAGGGTCTATGATTTTGCACCTCAACCGGTTATAACAAAAGATAATGTTACCATGCAAATCGATACGGTGGTATATTTTCAAATTACCGATCCGAAACTTTATACCTATGGCGTTGAGCGGCCTATGTCCGCTATTGAAAACCTTACAGCAACAACTTTGAGAAATATTATCGGCGATTTGGAATTGGATGAAACCCTGACATCAAGAGACTTGATCAACACTAAAATGCGAGCTATATTGGATGAAGCTACCGATCCTTGGGGCATTAAAGTTAATCGTGTTGAAGTCAAAAACATCATGCCTCCGAAGGACATTCAAGATGCCATGGAAAAGCAGATGCGGGCTGAACGTGAACGTCGTGAGTCCATATTGAGAGCAGAAGGTGAGAAAAGATCCGCCATATTGATTGCAGAAGGCGAAAAGGAATCTGCTATTCTGCGAGCTGAAGCCACAAAGGAAGCTGCCATCAGGCAGGCCGAAGGCGAAGCCCAAGCGATTTTAGAAGTTCAAAAAGCAACAGCAGAAGGTATTCGGATGTTAAAAGAAGCGGATCCGTCTCAATCGGTATTAGCATTGAAGAGTCTTGAAACACTACAAGTGGTTGCAGATGGTAAGGCCACCAAGATCATTATTCCTTCGGAAATTCAAAATGTTGCAGGCTTGGTAAGCGCTTTGACCGAAGTGGCAAAGAAGGACTAAAACAGCCACGAATATAATCACAAAAATAAACAGAAATTGTAGCCTATAAGAGAAAGCTTATAGGCTACGATTATTTAAAGAACATGAAAAAAGTAAAATATCTTGAGGTATTGCATGAATGAAAATAAAATCATTTTGGTAAATTACAGCTACAATAGCAGTGAACCGTTGAAAAGCATCACACAGCTCTCGGAGAAGGAAGCGTTTGCTGTTGCCGAAAAGCTATATAAGGAAAGCCAATGCAGAGCTCATAGGCGATTTGGCCCGGACTTTCCGGTATATTATCGGCACAGACTTAAAACGGAAGAATGGCTCTATGATCATTTTGTTGCAATGGGCGGAAAACCGGAAACATCCCATCCGTATTATTTTGCCTTACAGCATTGCGAAAGCTTGTATAGAAACTTTGAATATGGAAAAGCAATAAAAATAAACTTAAGTGACATCCATTCTCAAGATATCAGCTTCACATTTGGTGACAGTGTAGCTCAAATGGGTTCACCCGAAAGGAAGGATCCATTTATGAAGGATCAATTACTTTCCTATATATCCGCATGTGACAACGACGTCAATCAATTCATAGACAGCATCAAGGAAAAGTATGTATGCATTGAAGCCCAGCTTTGGACGGACAAGTATTTTAGCGACCTTGTTCCGGTGGTAAGAAATAGGATAGAATGATATATATAATGAAAAAGTGAGGGTTATCCTACGCGACACAACATCCACTTTTCATCTCAACCTTATCATCTTCAGATGGAGTTATAGAATGAGTAAAACAGAATTAACCAATATGGTCATGATACAGGATCCGATAACCGGCAAAGTGCTGGTGCAGGATCGAATCAAAAGTTGGAAGGGGCTTTCTTTCCCCGGGGGACATGTGGAGAACAATGAAAGCTTTGTAGATAGTGCGGTGCGGGAGATCAAAGAGGAAACCGGGCTTACCGTTCGGAATTTAAAATACTGTGGTGTGATCCATTGGCTCAATAACAGGACATTCGACAGATACATTGTCTTTCTTTATAAAACAAAGGACTATACCGGTTCATTGCTTGATGAGTGTGATGAAGGGAAAAACCGTTGGATCTCCATTGATGAGTTGAGAGTGACTCCTTCTGAAAATGATATGCCAAAATACCTCCCCATGTTTTTAGAGGATGGATACTCCGAAGCATTCGGTTCTTGGAATGATGAGGAGCCATGGGATATTGAATACAAGTAAAACCGGAATAGAAAATACACGGTTAATGCTAACATGTAATTTAGTGTAAAAATAATGGGAAATAGATTGTATTTTGCACCATAATGTGGCATACTTGCAACATAACACTTTATAGGAGATGTTTCTATGTACAGAAAAATATCAGACTATTTAGTAAACTGGAAGAATAGCGCGTATCGAAAACCATTAATTTTACAGGGAGCAAGGCAGGTCGGCAAAACATATTCAATTCTTGAATTTGGTAGATTGAATTATGAGAATGTTGCTTATTTTAATATTGAGACCGATCCTCTTATTTCTAAAACTTTTGATGAAAGTATCGATCCTGATTATTTAATTCCGGTTCTATCTCGAATATCAAGTCAAACAATTATTCGTGAAAAAACCTTAATTGTGTTTGATGAGGTACAACTATGTGAGCGAGCGTTGACCTCGCTTAAATATTTCTATGAAAAAGCACCGGAATATCACGTCATTGTTGCCGGTAGTTTGTTAGGTGTAGCTGTGAATAGGGAACAATTCTCATTCCCGGTTGGCAAAGTGGATATGAAAACACTATACCCTATGGATATGGAGGAATTTCTTTTGGCATGTGGTGAAAGTGAGCTTGTCATGCAAATAAAAACATGCTTTCAAATGGATACTCCATTACCGACAGCTTTGCATGAAGCGGCTCTTGCATATTATCGCAAGTACTTGGCGGTAGGTGGTTTGCCTGATTGCGTGAGTAAGTTTATTGAAACAAAAGATTATATTTTGGTACGTCATACACAGGATATGATATTAAGAAGCTACCTTAATGATATGAGTAAATATAATACACAAAACGAGATTAAGAAAACCCGTCTTGTTTATGATAATATCACGGTTCAACTCTCCCAAAAGAATACAAGATTTCAATACAAGTTGATCAAAAAAGGGGCACGAGCAGCGGAATTTGAAAATGCTATCGAGTGGTTGGTGCTTTCCGGCATTGTGAATCGTATCTATCGCACTGAGCATCCCAAAAAACCATTGGAAAACTATAAAGACATAGATTCATTTAAAACATATGGATCGGATGTGGGTCTTTTGTGTGCGAAGATGGATATTGTAGCGGAGGATTTATTGTATATTTCAAACGAACTTAACGATTTCAAAGGTGGTTTGGTAGAGAACTATGTATGCTGTCAACTTATTGCTATGGAATACAAATGTTATTATTGGACATCTGAACGTGGAGCGGAAGTGGATTTTATAATCCAACGAAATGGTAAGATCATCCCTGTTGAAGTGAAATCAGCAGATAACACCAGAGCAAAGAGCTTAAACTTATATATAGATCGATACAAACCGGAATATGCGATTAAAATATCAACTCAAAATTTTGGTTTTGAAAATGGAAAGAAGACTATACCGCTGTATGCTGCATTTTGTATTTAATTTGTAGTATGGCGATATAAAAATATTATCGAAAGGTATCAATAATGAAAAAAATGGCTCTCTATTTACTTGCACTACTAATAATGACAATGATGATTTCATGTTCATCCGGGGAATACGAGGGTGATTCAGTTTCGGAAACCACCCTCGAGATTACAACAACTCAAAAACCGGTTGAAACAACCACACCGAAGACGACTGAAGCTCCGGCTGAAACAAGGTTGAAGCCTGTGAAATATGATGATATGGAACCGTATATTCCTACAGTGGAAGATAAACCCATTGTTACGAATCTCGGTAACTTTACAAAAACAATATACATTCGTATGAATGACGGGGGATATGACAAAGACGGTACCCCGGTTTTGTATTTTGTTACCGACGGAAATCCCAAAGCGCTTTTTGTTATTGCCAATGCCGTCACAGGAGAAATTCTTCGTGAATTTGAACTTGAACACAGCACAGGAGCATGGGAAGTGTTTGTCCATTCTTCCAAAGACGTTTACATATCCGGCCACGGGAAACCCTATTTTTATGTTTACAACCATGAAGAAGACAAAATCGAAAATATAGGAACGCTTCCTGCCGGCTCAAGTTTAGGACAGGTGATGTGTGAAGGAGAAAACGGAATTGTTTATTCCGGAAGCACGGATTCTTTGACTTACTGGGGATATGATCCCAATAAAAACGAGTTGTTTGCCATGCCGCAACTGATAGATAATGCTACAAGGCATATGGCGACGGTCTATGACCCTATTGATAAGAAACTATATGTTTCGGTACTGTCAAAGGACTCTAAAAACCTGTTGTTCCGTGTAGATCCGGTGACCTTGGAAAAGACAGATATCACCCCCGCGGAATATATAGATGCAAAAAAATACAATTTCTACGATATGGATCTATATGGAGATGTCTTAGTGATTCGATATCCCTCCACTGCAGAAATGATTTTATATGATATACGTAAAAACGAGTTGATCGGGTTTCAAAAAGAAAACAGTGATACTTTGGAAAAGGTCATAATAACTAATTGTCGCCAACCGGCAGCTGATCCGGAGGATTCCACAAAGTTCTATACTGTCATATCCGGTAAACTGGTTCTTTTTGATACGGTGACACGAACCTATTCTGTTACAAGAACAAATGCATCCAATAATTTTATACGCATGGTCTTTTTAGAACTTGGTGGCAAATATGAAGGATGGTCCGCATGCAGTCTTTACGGTCATGAAGGTAGTATTCAGTTTTCCAGCTTGTCTACTAGTCTCAATTATGTAATGGATACCGACGTCAGCGGGCAAGCGAATGTGCCAAACTGTTTTGCACTGACCAAATCCGGTGTCTTGTATATCGGCGGGGGATTCGGCGGCAGCACGGGGCTGTATGATGTAAAAACCGGAGAAAGCACCATTTATAGTCAGCTTGGCCAGACGGAGGGCATGGTTGCGTACAACAACACGGTATATTTCGGAACATACCCCCAAGCGGTAATTCATTTCGGCGCTGCCAGCATGAAGAATATGTGGGCAGTAAAAAGTGTTCTTACCATGGGCAACTCCACCACAATTGCCGGATATGAACCCCAAGACCGACCCTATACATTTTTGGCCATTCCGGAGGAAAAGCTCGTTGCAGTATGCTCTGTTCCTGCTCAGAACTCCTATACCGGAGCAATGGCACTTTTTGATGCAGGTACCAATAGAGTAATAAAACATATTGCTTTTCCTGTTGATTATCAATGTGGTGTATCTATGGCATATAAAGACGGGGTCATCTATATTGGAACCTCCACTCGTGCAGGATATGGAACTGATGCCAAAGTTTTTAAAGCATTACTTCTTGCATATGACATCGAGTCGGATACTTTTACGGAATACGAGCTTCCCATGAGCCCGGCGGCTGCGGTCACCGCTCTTACCATCGCTGATGACGGAAAACTTTATGGCTTTGCATATAATTTCTTGTTCTGCTTTGATACTGAAAAAAGAGAATTTGTATCCTATAAACAGCAAGACATTGTCTGCAATAATCAGACATGGAGAGAGTTTACCCTCACACCGGGAGACGATACATGCATATTTGCATCCTGCTCTTATACAAAAACCCTTTATCG
Source organism: uncultured Clostridia bacterium (assembly GCA_937894465.1). GTDB lineage: Bacteria > Bacillota > Clostridia > JAAYHZ01 > JAAYHZ01 > JAAYHZ01. The sequence goes on along the minus strand of CALCRE010000010.1, from coordinate 7,452 downwards.
CATATCCCTTGAAGATATGATCGCCGTTCCCATTGCAGAAGGCGTGGGCTGGCACCATATTATGGATCATTACGGTAATTTCTATTTCCTGAACGATATCAATGTATACAAGGTTTCTTTTAAAGAATAAACCGGAAAATCAAAGCCCACAGCTATTTCAATGAAACTGTGGGCTATATGTTTTATTTGTTCGGAATAATCAAAGTGGTTAGAGATTTCTTCTGATTTTCAGTAGGCTCTTTTAGTTTTCCTTTACAAAGCAATGCATTGATACAATGACAGAGAAACCATCCGTCGGAATAAAAAATGAATTGCAGTTCATAAGCTCTTATCTTTTTTAGACGTTCCGGTATATTTGCCAATGTTGCTTTGATATAGGGGGCTTTTATCGCTTCGAATTCATCTTTGTACTTTTCCTTGATCCGGTCGCCGATTGCGAGTATTTTGTCTCGGATTTCTATGTTGGCAAAGGTTACAATTTGCCATGAAGACTTAAAAGAACCGTTATATGCACCGTTGGTCTTGACAAATCCGCGCTGGGCAAGCCAGGCGTATTCGTCTTCTGACAGCACATCATCAAATTCTCGTTCGTAAAGTGACAATACTCGACTTGCTTCTATGGAGTAGGTTTTGCCGATATTCACTCTTTTTTCTGACCACTCGGTATCAATCTGCCACAAGGTATGATTTACAGTGGCATTCCAACAAGGACCGCACCAGTTTTTCATATAAACATAGTCGGAAGGTAAAACCATATCATCCGGAACAACGGACGCATGAAAGATATTGTGCCCTCCGTCCGGTCGGATGGTTGCCACTTCATCAAATGAAATGTTTTGATCCATCAATTTTTCTCCTGATGTTGCGGCAATATAGGGAATCAAAGACCAAAGAAGAAAATTCCGGTCTGCTCGCTTACTTTCCGTCAAGGTGACCGGAGCATCTGTCTGACCACACAGAATGTCCGGATCGTTAATTATATCGCTGCTTTTCAGATCATCATATAATTCATTTGCAAAGATATCTGCAGCTTTTTTGTACATCTCGTTCTGCATGGTCAAAAGCTCTGCCGTAGGTTCATCCAAAAGAAAATTAATTACATATTTATCTCTTTTCTTTTCAAGGAAACAGTATTCCTCGAGATAATCGATCTCGTCTTCTACATAGACCGGGGAAACACCCAGATCGTCTGCGATCTCACCTATTGTTTTTGCTGTTCGACGCACACACCAGGCTATATTTTGTGACAATGCGGAACGAAAAAAACTGTTCACCGGTGTTGTCCCCGAAGATCCGTTCACTCCGATGGAATGAAACTTGATGGGATTGAATTTTAGTTCACTTGTCTGTCTCATGGTATTCATACCTCTTTTCAAATCTTTTTTTGCTTCAAACAGATGCCACTTAACCGTGCCCACAGGAATACCGAGTTCTGATGCAATCGTCTCTTGCTTTTTGTTCTCAAAGTAGTAGGCAATCACGACCATGCGTTGCATCTTGGATAGATAAGCGATTTCGGAATGTAACCGAAGTTTAGTTTCGTTTCTTACCATGTCTGAAACTACATCCTCGTCAGATGATAATAGTTCCGACATATCATCTTTTAAAACACCGATCAAAGTATTGCTTTTGTCTCGGTAGTAATTGCTAAGTGCATTATGTGCAATTGTCCAGATGAATTTATCCGGTGACTCAATGTCATCCCTTGTAAGAAGTGTACGAAACGCTCTTAGTGCGACCTCATGGGACAAATCTTCCGCATCCTGCAGATTGGCACAGCGTTTCAACGCAAAACCGTATATGGGTTTCAAGTATTTTGTTATCATTTTCTCGGCCTGTTCTTGTTTCATTTGTTCATCTCCTTGAAAGCTTTCACCCATATAGACACGGTAATATGAAAAAGGTTGGGACAAAAACTGTTTTCTCTTTTCTATTTTTCAGTCATTGTACATAATTATATCATTGGTTTTTCAGCAGTCAAACCAATAGCGATTCTGAACCAAGTTGTAATTAACTGTTTGACATAAATATACACACTTCTCCACAAAAAAATGAGTACATTTTTCTGTAGTAATCTTATATTAGTACCTTTGTTAATCTCCTAAGTAGATATGTTGACAAACAACAACTATGGATTTACAATAGATTTAACATCATATGGAAAATTAACTAAGTTTAAATAACCATCTTGGTTCATCGCCTGAGTATAAATCTTAATTTCTACTCTTGATTTGCATATTGATAAATTAATATATGAAACTCAGTAAAAATGAGGAGGTGTAGTTCATTGAAAAGAAGCAATAAGCAAATTATTAATATCGTTATACTTACTCTCTTATTTAGCACTTCATGTTCGGTATTAGATCACGCCGGGAAGGAACAAACAGTAAATAATAATCCACTAGAAGGAAGTTCCGAAATAACAACGTATACGGAACCCCTTTACAAGTTTGATCAGACCAAGGAGATATCTATTCTGTATCCTTATCCGGGTGGATCAGCGGAAGCCGATTCGGATTTTGATGTACGGGTGGAAAAAATAGTTGAATACATAAAAATGAAATACGGAATCTTTGTTCAATTCGAAGTGATAAGTACATTTGGTTATGGGGAAGAAATGGATTTGAGATTATCATCCGGTGATAACTCAGACATATATGTTGCTAATGTTAATAATTCTTCATTTGATATAGAACGTGATGTCATAGAAAAGCAATATGCTGCAGATATTACCGATTATGTGGATCGGTTTTATCCCGAGATTCATACGATGCTCGACAGAGATCCCCACCTAGCTTCAAAAATTGTGAATAATGGGAAGATCATGGCGATACCCGGGTGTGAAAGCCCTGTGTATAACCTGTTTGCACTGGTTATACACAAAGACCTTTATGACGTCAAAAATAAAGATCAATATTTAAGTCTTGATGAAACGGCCGAAATATTCAAGGAACTAAACCACTTTAACGATAGCGGTTATTATGGGATTGCTAATTTCAATCACATGGCCCAAATTATCCTATATCAAAACGGATTCCCTCTGATGCTCAGCGGATTTAATATTTTTCTAGACAATAATGATTTGGTTTTCTTCGAAGAAACCGATTTGTTCATCGATGCATTTGAATATGCTGAAAAAATTTATAGCACCGGTGGGAATATTGAAGAAAGAGTGTTTAGATGGGATTCGGATTGGACTGATCCTTACACGTATAAAAACACATCTTATGCAGCGGCAAAACAAATACAACCTGCAGTGGCTCCTGTCGTTGAGCTTGTATCATATTCATCTTTCCGGAAACAAATTTACTATAAAACCGAACGATTTAATCAGTCTTATACCGTAATGCCTATTAATGCAAATGCCCCTTCCGGCATCATTCGATATGAACCTAAATATTTCATCAGTTCTTCTTGTAATGACATTGATGCTGCATTGGTGTTTTTACGTTGTTTAGAATGGGATAAGGATGTCTACACCATGTTTCGTTACGGATTTGAAAATACGGATTACACCGTGTCCCAAGACGGTATGGAAATAAACAACACACATAATTTTATGTTTCTACGTTTCGAAAACCCCTTTATGGAACCAAAGCTTGCTCATGATTTTGGCCTTTGGAACGAATTTCTGAGTGAGTTTATTTCTTCTCAGTCTATAAACAAAAGTTCTTATGAATACGAAATGAATTTTGCTCAATTAAAAAATGCCGTCAGCCAATTAAATAAAAACGATCCTGAAGCGAAGGAATTATTATGGAAACGCCATGATTTGAATGTTGGAATCAGTTCATACATCCGTAAAAAGACCGGTTCATACAATGAATACCTTAGGTTATATGATTTGCTTGATATGGATGATTTAAAGGACAAAATAAAAGAAAACATGGACATTGACAGTTAAAAATGTATAGTACGGTAATGTATTCAGACAGCTTACAAATAGGTGCAAATCTTATGTTCTAAGTTTATTAGAGTGTATCGCAACAAAGCATGACCGTATATGGTGTTGCTTGTAGGATAACTAAGAACGAAGAAGAGGAAATATATATGAAAAAGATTCTTGTTACTATTGCCGCAATTCTATCTCTTTGTACATGTACATCAAGCTGCAGTTTGATCAACCCGAAAGAACCGGTGGATACGCAATCAAAAGGCGGCATTGAAGGCAACCCCTTGGATACGAATGTAGAACTCACTTTGTATACAGGGGGAGCATATAATTTAAAAGACGATGAGATAAGAAACAATATTATAGAGAAACTCAATGATCTCAGCCGTACGTCCATAGGTGTAACCATCCGTTTGGCGTACACCGACAGCACAGAGATGCAACCTCTTTGGAAAGATGATGTTCCGGACATCATGGTGGCCACGGGGATCTTTGATATGATCTACAATGCAAACATGGCATCCGGTTACGTTTCAAAGAACACGCTGGTCAGTTATTACAACGAAAAGTATATCGATGAGGTTTCTGAATATATTAATGAAAAAACGCCATATCTTTCATTGTTCTATACTAAATTTCCTGCCTTCCGAGATGTGTGTATGGTAGATGGTAAACAGGTGGGCATTGCTATTCCTGAAAGTTATGTGTTTAACGTTCCTGTTTTTGCTGTGCAAAAATCAGTGGCCCGGGAATTCATACATGATTATGAGAATATAACGGATATTAAAACTGCGTTGGATTTATGTAAGGAAATCATGGACCGGCGGAATGACGAATCACGAAAAATGTATGCCACAGTTCCATATATACTACTTTCTCTCATCGAAACGGAAGACTATTATGATATTTTTTGGAATTTAAGTAGAATGTATTTCGTGAAATATAATGATCCGGACAACCGGATTTATCGTTTGGACGAGACAGAGCTTCCTGATAAAATTTTTGAAAAGAAAAAGGAGCTTATGGAATACAGTTTTAAAACCGATATGAATGATTTGATAAAAGATATCAATAAAAATGCAGTGGATGCTTTCATTTTAGACGGAATCAGACTGTTGGACTCCTATGATCGAGAATGTCCGACATTGCTAGAGGACTATGTTTTTTATCCCATGTATGACAGTGTTCTTCGTAACAGGCGTATGTCATATTTTACCGTAAGTGCAGCTTGTGAGGAAAAACAATTGGCTTTGATGTACATAGATTGGTTGTTTTCCAATGATGAGGCTCGCAAATTTATCGGTTATGGCATAGAAGGAGTCAACTACAATTTTGACCAACAAACGAAAACCATTTATTATTCGGATGATGTGCGCCCCGTATCTCTTATTTCCATCGGAACCGGAAATAACTTTTCAACTATAGGTAACTCTGTTTTTGGTTCTGTAAACGAAGCCGCCTATTATAAAGAGAAAGTGTATGAACGTTATGAGCCGGACTATATGGCCGATATCATCAATCAAATAACAGACTACGAAGCGTTCATAAAAGATGTTGACAAATTTCTAAGAAATGAAAGTCATCTGGAGCAAATTCAGCTTGAATCCGGCTTAAAAAGATCCGTATTGACATTTGCTTTTGATGATAAAACGACAGAGGCGTCTTTGATAAACTATTTTAAAAGTTTAGAAGACACAAATAATCCTCTTTTCACAAAAGCATTAGAAAGTTTGTTTTTTGACCGTTAAGAGTGATGAGTTGTAGTTGTAGCATAAGCCGTTAGCGTGCTCGAATGTGGAATTATACCCTGTATCTAGCGTCTGTTCGGTGCTATCTTTGGAATTGACAAAAGCATTTAAAAAAGGATACTGTTATTGGGTCAAAAGCATTAGAACTGTCGGAATGTGCATAAAACCGCCTTCGATACGGTAACCGTCTTTACTGTCCTCAAGTGGTTTTATTTGTATCGGGAGATTATCTAACGCCTTTTGTACGATATCAGATGGGAGCTGGCATTTTTCAACAAGCTCATTAAATGCAACATAAACATCGAAATCGTTAATGGTCAATTCGTATAAGCTGAAAAGAACGCGTAAATTATCTTTACTCCCGTACTTTTGCAGTGCATTATATAACTCAAATAGTTCATTTGATGAAACAGGTTTTGCCAGTTTATTGTTTGCGATAAGGACCGCGCTGCCTTTCATAATTGTAACGCCCTCCGGTTCGCTGCAAGCCGAGAATCCCCATTTATCGAAATCTTCGTCTTGTGTTCTATTTTTGTCACAATCCCATGGCAGATAGCTCTTGTATCCCTTGGAAACCGCACCTTCGTGCAAGACAAAGGCCAGCTTGTAAGCCAAATCAAAGCTGATATTCTGAGGTGATTCTTGAAAAAGGTTTTTTATTTTCAAGTACACATCGCCGAAACTGTCAGCAGACCTATAACCTAACAGCTCATCAATCGTGACATTTAAGTATGTCGCAATTTCGGGCAGGAGTGTAATGTCAGGGCAACAAGCACCGCTTTCCCATTTGGAAACCGACTGGTTGGTTACTCCCAAAACCAATCGGCTACAGGGTCACCTTTCGATGCAAAATAGGTTGCAGTGAAAGGAACACCGTCAATCAACTGCCTAAACAACATCTCCAAGTGTGCCAATTCCTCAGTGCCATGATGATGTCATTGAAATTTTTATCTTCATAGCGCCTAATCAAGGCGAAAAATTCATGGTTTTAGTATTGTACTTTATTTATAATCCCGCAAAAGGCCTGTAAATTTGTGTTTTTCAATTGACAAGGTATAGCCGATTTTATATCAACTTGACAAACAGTTTTACATGGTCTTGCATATAAAACCAGTGACAAAAACCAATGGGTATTGAAGAGCAATAGCACAACGCTAGCAACTAAAAAGATACAGTTTAACAATTTCCTTTTCAGTAGAATTGATGTTTTAATTAATTTCGAATCAATCCGGGATGAGCTTTTGAACCAAGGTTGGTATAGGAGAATCAATGAAAATACTTCAAAGTCATAACATCCTTAGAGAAGACTTGAGTATTTATACATCTAGATTTAGTGTATAAATTGCACAATTTAAGTTTAAAGTTGGCAAAAATAAAAGATAAAGAAAAAGTTGAAAAAATAAGTTGGAAAATAAACTCCAATGATTTACAATAAATATAACATCAATTTGAAAATACATCTATGTCACCTAGTAAAAATAATCTTAATCAGAATATTGTAAGGAGCGTACATATAATATGAAGAAGAAACAAGTAAAAACTTTTCTCTATGTGGCAATCACCTTGTTGGTGATAAGCATCTTTTTCTATATTTTTAAGGAAATTCCGAAACCCGATCAATTTGTTGTTGATTATCTATCTATTGCCGAAAAGGCTAAAAAACAGAAACCATTCTTGAAAGATGAACTGATTAACTCCGATCTTATTTTTGGCAAATTTAATGAAGAGATCAAGTACTTTAGTAAACAGAAGTATATTGCATATTTCGCTTCAACGGAACCCCTGTTTCGCGTTAGCGGTGTGAGGGGTTCA
>CALCRE010000009.1 GCA_937894465.1 uncultured Clostridia bacterium | reverse complement strand
TATGTAATTCAATTCTTTACATACGGATTCGGAGGTAAAGTTGTCAATCGATTCGGAAGCAAGCTTCCCACTGTTCTAGGTGTTTTGTTCCATTCCTTTTTTAGCTTGTTTTATGTATTTATTACCAAGAGCACTGCACCGTTTTGGTATATTATCTCTTATGTATTCTTAGCGGTGTTTATACCCTCTTTTAACATCGGTATCTATAAATATCGGTTTGATGTCATGAGTGAAAAAGCCCAAACTTATTACGACGGATTTTATACGGCAACAGTGGGACTGGTCATATTGATCGCTCCGATCATTGGCGGTGCCCTAAAGAACTTCATTGAAGCCACACCTTTTTTAAATAATCTAACTGAATTTGCCCAATTTAAAATTCTCTTTTTGATCTCCTTTGTAACCATGGCATTAACAGGACTCTTTGCGTTTCGTAATATGAGAAAAAGCAGTGATTATGAAAAGGTATCAAAGAATGATATTAAAAGATTTGTTTTAAACGAAACTTTTATCGGTAAAATCGCTTATAAACGAAAACTGAAGCATTACAAGGATGTAGAAGAATAACAAAAATCAAAGCGCTTTGAATCATTTGATTCCTCCCTTATTTTGTTTACATGCCATAATTTTGGATAGACTATATAAGGTATTCTGTTATCGTTGAATTTTATAGCAAAGCGGTATAGAATATAGTAGATGAATTGTTGATAGAATACGTATATATACATAAACAGGAAATGGAACGGGAGGGCTCATTTTGATAACTATATTGGCTCCGGCATACAATGAAGAAGAAGTGCTCGGCTTGTTTTACACAAAAGTTTGCGAAGTCACTGATCAAATCGATGAAGATTTTGAGTTGTTATTTATCAATGACGGCAGTACGGATAATACGTTAAAAATCCTCCGGGATTTAGCCGCATCGGATGACCGGGTTTCCTATGTTGATTTATCTCGTAATTACGGGAAGGAAATTGCCATGGCAGCAGGGTTCGACCATGTAAAGGGCGATGCCGTTATTATCATGGATGCTGACTTGCAGGATCCCCCGGAGCTCATAAAGGAAATGGTACGTGAATGGAAAAACGGGTATGATGATGTATATGCAAAAAGGCGATCCAGAAAAGGGGAGTCTGCTTTTAAACGATTAACTTCAAAATGGTATTGGAGTTTGTTGGCTAAAATGTCCTACATACCGGTTTTAAAGGATACCGGGGATTTTAGGTTGCTAAGCAGAAAAGCGCTGGAGGCATTAAAACAATGTCGCGAATCCGAACGATATACCAAAGGAATGTACAGTGTCATCGGCTTTAAGAAAAAAGAAATTCTGTTTGATCGTGAAGAAAGAGCAGCCGGAAAAACCAAATACAACTTAAAAGCTATGTTGTTGCACGCTTTTCACGGTATCACATCCATGTCGGTGTTGCCCTTAAAGCTGGCAGGATTTTTCGGGTTGATATTATTGGCGATAGCTTTCATTACTTTTCTTGTTTTGATCATACAAGCTATTTTGCCCTCTATGACCACGGAACCGTGGGGTTGGTTACTGTTTTTAATCTTGTTCATCGGTGGATTGCAAATGATATTTCTTGGGATTATGGGGGAGTATATCGGTCGCATATTCAAGGAAACCAAAGGAAGACCTTTGTATTTTATCAATGATTATCATAACGGGAAAAAATTTGATAAACGGCAGGAGCAAAAGGAATGAAAATAATTGAATGGGTGAAGGACAATTACAAAGAGGAATTAATCACCATGATAAAATACGGTTCAGTGGGTGTGATGAACACCGCTGTATTCTCACTGATTACCTATTTGGCCAGCCTGACCGGTGTTCATTATTCTATATATACTGCTGTAGGATATGTAATATCCATACTGTTTAGCTTTTTTATGAACAACAAATTCACTTTCAAGAAAAACGGCGGAGATACCAAGAAAACCTTGGCGAAATTCCTTGTGGTGACACTGTCCCTTATGTTAATTGTCCAGGGAATTCAATATTTGTTTATTGATGTGATCGGAACCGTTGAAATCATGGGTATCATTGCCGGCATGCTCTTTTATACCGTGACCGGGTACTTATTAAACAGAAATTTTGTATTTAAAAAAACAGAAGTTGAGACAGTAAAATGAAACGATCGATTTTTCACCTACCTTTAAGCATTCTGTTTGCTTTGGTGATGTTGATCACCGCCATATGGAATTTGATTACCTTGTTTACGGATTTTCGTATAAAGGTTTTTTTTGTCGCCTTACTCTTTTTCATTTTATTACCGACAGCAGTTTGGTTGATCAAGAAAAAGCATATTCCGATTTGGTTGCAAGCAACAGTTTTGTTTTGTTTTTCATTTGCTGTCCGCTTGGTTTGGATCTACTCTGTTCCCACTCTACCCACATCGGATTTTCAATTGTTGTATGATGCGTCGGTAGACTGGGCTTACAAAGATATGGCCTTTGTAAAAACCTCCTATTTCGATTATTGGAGCTACCAGCTTGGATACACGTGGCTTCAATCAAGATTCATCGGTATTTTCGGGGAAGGATATGGCGCCATCAAGTTCATTAATTGTCTTCTATCCTCTTTGACGGTTATGGTGGGATATCAGACGGCAAAAAAACTGTTTGGCCCGAACGGTGCCCTCATAACCGGTATGTTGTTGGCTTGCGATATTTGTCTGGTGACCATGACATCCGTGTTGACCAATCAGCACATTGCCATTTTACTGTTCTACATTGGCTTTTATCTGATTGCATGTTCTGAGAATAAAATAGGGATCTGGGCTCTTGCAGGGGTGGTCATAGCATTGGGAAACATGATGAGGCCTTTGGGTGTTGTTGTGTTAGCAGCAACAGTCGGTTACGGGTTGCTTTTTGCACAAGGGCGGAATGTAGGGGAGAAACCTTTGTTTCACAATGGGCTGTTGATCAAAGCCAAGCGGTTTGCTTCGACTAAATTGATTTTGGTTGTGGTTTTGGCGGTAGCCTACTTGTTGACCGGCTTTTTTATTAACCGGGCATTTATACAATCCGGAGTGACGGACAAACCGTTAGGAAACAAGGATCCCTTGTGGAAATTCGTTGCAGGCTTTAATTACGAAACAAAAGGACAATATTCTCAAAAGGACATTGAGTATATATCAAAGGCAAAAAGCTTCGAAGAACGTCAAGAGCTCGAAAGAGAACTGGTTGACAGCCGACTCCGACAAACAGAAAAAATGCCCGCTCTTTTTAAAGACAAATTTAAGGTGATGTGGGT
>CALCRE010000008.1 GCA_937894465.1 uncultured Clostridia bacterium | reverse complement strand
TTGTTTTTGTCAGTTTCGTTTTTTAATGATTATATTAAAAAAAGCCTTTAAATACAAAATAAGTGTGTAAGTAAAATGAATGAAAAATATATGACATACTCAAAGCTTTTAGAACCAGGATATATCGGTAATGTTAAGATAAAGAACAGATTGATCATGTCACCAATGAAAACACATTTTACAACAGGTGATCCGTCCGTGTTGGCAGATCGATATTATATGCATATTACAAAGATCGTGCAAAAGGCGGTGTAGGTCTAATCATAATGACTCATGTTAAAGCAGAAAACAAGGCGGATCCATATCCTTTGACATACAGTTATGCAACCTTGGATTCCGCAAGCCAAATCAATTACTTCCATGAAATCAACAAAACTGCACACAAGGTACAGGAAGGCTTGCTGACGCGGCATTGGAAGAGTATGGCCCTATCGGTCCATCCATCTGAGAACGGTCTATTAGGGGCACCGGATATAAAAACAAGAGCTTTAGCAAAATAAGGGATCAGAGAGCTGGTGGTTACAGAAGATGCCGTCTCGGTGGATTATCCCAAAAAGCGGTTTAGGCAGACCTTTGCTTGCAGATCCCGAGTGGCCAAATTAAACTAAGGCAATAAAAAAGAAGACATTATTCCGTGCGTGTTTTTTAATAGATCAACGGCAACTACAACGTTTCTTTTATCAATATCAAGGTGATTGAAAATAGAGATTGAAAATAGCTATTATAAAGTAAAGGTTTTAAATTGTAAAGGCATTTTATTTATGGTATACTCCTTGTGTTTTGATCAATTATATGAGGAGAGTTCAATGGCAAACGAAAACAAACGAGATACTATTGCTAATCCATCACCTCTTGGATTGTTAGGATTCGGCATGACAACACTGTTACTAAACTTACATAATGCGGACATAATGCCACTTTCCATCGTCATTGTAGCGATGGGATTTGCCCTCGGTGGGGCTGCCCAGATTATAGCGGGGATTATGGAATTTAAGAAAAACAATGTGTTCGGTGCAACAGCCTTTACGGCTTATGGTTTCTTTTGGTGGTCTTTAATCTTGATCTGGATGAATCCTTTCGAAGGAATTTCGGCGGCGGATGATAAAAGCATGGGGTTTTATCTATTGCTTTGGGGCGTGTTTACATTGATGATGTATATTGGAACCCTGAAACATGACCGTTCCCTACAGTTTATATTTTTATCATTGACCATTCTATTTTTCCTTTTATCTATTGGAGATTTCACCGGCATTCACTTGATCACACTAATCGCCGGTTGGGTGGGCATTGTTTGTGGCGGATCTGCCATTTACACCAGTGTGGCACAAGTGATTAACAACGAATTTGGTAAAAATGTTTTACCTCTTTAATCGAATAGCTTAAGAAGCGAAATAGAATTAACATCAAAAAGAACAGCATATAGCTGTTCTTTTTTACCGCATACCATAATATATCAAAACAACTTGACTTTTTATATAATAACTCATATTAGAATGTCCGTCATCAAAAACTTCTATCTTGAGATGGACAGAATAAACATATGATATCAACAGGAATAATTCAAACCGGTTTCACGTATAATATCAAGTTCTTCTGCAGTCATTAAGTTGCAATTATATAAATTAAGGTATTCTTGTGAAATATCCTTATTAAAAATCAGCAAGTCGTCCGTATTTATTGTCACAGGAATACCGTAATCAAATAATCTTTTGATCGGGTGATATTTATAATTTGCAACTTGATTCAACATGATATTACTTGTTGGACAAATATTGAGTTGTATTTTATGATCAGCAAGCCATCTCATTATTTGTGTAGAATGCGCAGCTGCAATCCCATGATGTACTTCATTAAGCTCCAACTCTTCAACCGCTTCCATCACATCCTCTGCACTGCCAAATTCCCCAACATGAGCCTTTAACCTAAGACCTGCTTCTTTTGCACGCTTATAGATCTGTTTAAAATTTGTGATTGGTTGTGCAAACTCGTTATTACAAATATCAATTGATTTAAACCAAGCATATGAAAAAATCTCATCCAGTCGAGCAAGAACAATATCAATATTGCTTTCTCGTCCTATCGTCAACTCAGGATAAAACTTAGTTTCCGGTGCATAACGCTGATGTAACGCATTTACTGTTTCAGAAAACAACTTCATACAACCGATTGCATCTATCTCTCCTATGCCAAAGCTTAATGATAAAACCTTAATATGATCCTTTTGTGCTTGAAAAAATGCAGCTTCTATGCGCTTTAAATAACCTTGAATTCCGATGCAATGTGTTTTGACATGCAATTCAAACCACTCTTGCATTTGATCTAATGACGCAAAAGGCTTTTCAGGAGGTTGGATTCTCACATTTGCCCATGTTTGAATATACTCAATGCTTCCCCCTCGTCCCCCATGGTTATGTAAGTCGCTTTTAGAAACCTTGCGTAAGTCGTCAATTGAATTATAATATAGGGCTTGGCAAAAAATATCCTTCATTTTCGACTCCATATTGTACCCGCTCTAAAATGGTGGTAAATTGTTACTTTGCATTTACGGTAATATTATATACTATTAAAAAAGAAACGGAAACCAAAACATAAAATACCACGGCGAAATCATGAACCGGTTAATCATGAACCCAGTCCTCTCTTTTGTATGAAGAGTTTTTTAAATCGGAGCACCTCCGCCAAAGGTCGTGCAATCCACCTTATATTCCTACTTATATTTCAGTACATATTTTTGTTATAAGAACAAAACTGATGACCAAATCATTTAGTTATAAATATAGTTGAGAACCGTCCCCAATCCGGTATAGTTAACCTTAAGAGTTTGTTTTTAAGGAGAATATAATGGTAGGGAAACATTACATAAAACAAAAAAGCACTTATTACACACCTGAGAAAGTTCAAGCAGCAAGACGGAATATCCTTCAATATGAATGGGCAAAGGACATCGCAAAAGAGGCTATTGAAAAAGCCGATCTATATCTATCATTAGGAGAGGATCGCCTGTGGAAATTTGTAACGTCACAAAATTTGCCCAGAAGCTATGCAGTCAATCAAGAGTTAGGATGCCCCGTATGCAAAACCGAAATACATGCTTACGGACGTTGGCCATATATCGCTGACGTAAAAAATCAACCATGGAAAATTCAGTGTCCTTCTTGCAACTCCTTGTTTCCTAGCAATGACTTTGGAGCATATTATCAAAGTGGTTTGGATGAACGTGGCGAATTCCAACCAAGCAAGGCAAATCGATCATTATTGGTGAATACCCTCTACCCTGACAATGGATCTACAACATTTGTGGATGATGGTTACGGTTGGATTGACCAAGAAGGTAATCGCTATACATTCATCGCCTTCTATAACCACTGGAAAATATGGATTGACATGATTGATGCAGGCGGAAATAAATTTTCCGAAGGATATCCCTTCGGGCACGGAGGTGTCATTCAGAATGCAGTCCAAAGTTTAAAGGATGCTTACCTATATACCGGTGAAGCCAAGTATGCTCGTGCAGGTATCATATTGTTAGATCGTATTGCCGATGTCTTTCCCGGTATGGATTCTTCGGTTTATCGCTGGGTAGACGGATTTAGAAATTCTCACGGTGGTAGTGGTAAAGGAAAAATTACCGGTAACATTTGGGATACAGGCCTAAGTACAACCTTTGCCCAAGCATATGATGCCTTTTTCCCATCTATGGATGACAGCTATATAACGGATTTCTTAACGCAAAAAACGATAGAGTATCCTTTCCTAAACCGCAAATGTTTCCCCGAAGACATCTGTAAAAACATTGAGCAGAATCTACTTCAAGAGATCTTTACAGGTGTGAAAAACATCCAAATAAGGGGTAACAACGGATCCCACCAAAGCGCTTTAGCACTTGCCGCTATTGTAGCAGATGATCCTTTGACCACTCCGGTCATGCTTGATTTTATATTCAAAACACAAGAAAAAGGAAATCATGATCAAATGACCGGTGGAAACTTGGGTAAATCATTGATCGATGATATCGATCGTGACGGATTCGGCAATGAAGCCTCCCCGTCCTATAACAACATATGGGTTCAAACATTTGCTCAAATCGCTGAAATATTACATAATAACGACTTATATCCAAAAGGTGACTTGTACAAGCATCCAAAGTTTTTAAAAATGCTAGAGGCACATTATCACCTGATGATGTGTGATCAATATAGTGTAACGATCGGAGATTCCTCATCAGCAGGCAATCCCCACTTGATAGGCAGCCTTACTACAGCTATCAATGCATATGAAAAAACCAAGAACCCACTTTTCGCTCATATGGCTTGGCTTTTAAGTGACAAAGATATGTCGAGACTTCACTCTGATATATTCAGCAAAAATCCTGAAAGTATCAGAACAGTGATTGAATCTCTAATGACAAAAGGTGTCTTTGACCAACCTAAAAGCAATCACTTGTCAGGTTATGGGTTTACTGCTCTTCGCGACGGTAAAGGAGAACACCGGAGAGATTTATGGATGTATGCAGGACGCAACATGGGCCACGGTCATAAAGACACCCTATATTTAGGCTTACACGCATTTGGTGTGGACATGGCACCGGATTTAGGTTACCCGGAGCAATGCGATTCCGTGTATCAAAAGACTCATCATTTTGACAAAAACACCGTCTGTCATAACACTGTGATGGTGGATGCATCAAGCCAAAGTGCAAATCTTGTTGCAAAAACCAACGGGTATGATGTCAGACAACCCATTCAATTTATTGATGCTTCAGCACCTACAGTATATCCCCAAACAACTTTGTATAGAAGATGTGCAGTACTTATAAGGATTGACCATAAAGACTCCTATATATTGGATCTGTTTTATGTAAAAGGTGGCAATCAACATCATTATATCTTCCATACAGCTCAAGGAGACGCTGTTGTTCAGGGTGTTGACATGGTTAAACAAGAAACCGGAACTTATGCAGGGGAAACAATAGAATACGGCTGTGCCTATGATGCTGACCCCAATGTACCTTTGACGGCTTACAAAGGTAGCGGCTTTCATTACTTTAAAAACGTTGAGAGAGGAACTCGACCGAAATCTCCCCTTCAAGTGGATTGGTCAGTGAAGGATACTTGGAATGTCGGTCCTGAAAACATGGAAAGAAATCTCGGTATAACACTTTTGGAAGATATTGATGAAATTGCTCTTGCTGATGGTATCCCCTCCCAAAACAGACCGGGAAATCCGAAGTCCCTTCGGTATGTTTTTGCCAAAAGGCAAGGCTCTAATATAGAGAGCTTGTTTGCTACAGTGATGGAACCTTATCGTACTCACAGACGTATCAAGTCTATTACAAAACTGAATATGAGCTCCATTGAAGGTGGATCGATAAACGAGAAAGACCAAATAGCCATTAGAATCGAAACAGATACAGGACAAACCCATACTTTGATCCATTCTTTGCATCCGGATCGCCTGTACCTTGTTGACGACTCCATCCGGTTCGAAGGTGCTTTCGCATTCATCATTGAGCAAAATGGAAAAGTTCAATACAGTTATTTATATGAAGGTACTCTGTTATCCGCTAACAACACGGATTTAATAAAAATGCAACCAAGATTAACCGGCATTGTTACAGACTTTACTCGGAATCTTTCATCAGATAATCATATCATTGTACGGTTGGATGGTCTGTCTATGAATGCAATAAAATCAATGGGACAAATACAGAATAACATAATACGTGTTATCAACAATTCCGGACGAAATCCCGTATATGAGGTGATTAAAGCAGAAAAAATTACTTTAGACACATATCGGTTAGCCATTGAAAATGTCAGTCTGATCCACAGCCTCAAAGACCCTTATAATTCGGATCAAGGTTATATATATGATGTCCAAGAGGGTGACCCATTTATCATATCCTTATCGGATGAAAAATATTTTAAAGAATTAGGTTAAAGACTGGGGGCAGTTCTCAACTAATCTACAAACAGTTTGATAAAAAGTTGAGAACCGTCCCCTATTTATAAATTCATTTGATCTAATCCTTGTTCAATACATACAATTGCTTTTTCGTACAGTTCCGAAACTTTTTCAAGTAAAGGTGCAACTGCTTTGCTTCTTTCTTCATTCACACCCCAAGGGGAACTCCATCCAAGGTAAGGTGCACAACTTCGAAAGACTTTTGCTTCCTCTTCGATATAATCCGCTGCTTTGAGAAAAAGCATCTCTGTTTCTGGATAATAACAAGCGATTTCACGTAAAAATACAGAGGCGGTAGCATGGGTTGAATGATAAATGTCAAAACAATATGCGTCGGCTAAATCTCTGTCTTTCCCGGGATTCGAGTAAGCTTCCGACCACTTTCTTAATGCTTGAATTCCCTCATAGGAGTACCATCCGCCGTCTTCAGGTTTATCTTTTACCGTTCTTGCATGGGCTGTTGCATTACGTAACGCATTCACTTCTGCTCTTCTTGCATCAAATTTTCTTTTCTTCTCACCGATTAATACGGCACCAAAAGCCGGGCAAATATTCACGGCCTTTTCTGCGCGATTCCACGGTTCTGTATGGTATTCTTCAGCATCTAACCAATAGGATCCTCTTCCATAAAAAATGCCCTTTCCCTCGTCGTAACCGAATACCACATCCCATTCTGCATTTGTCATAGCATGCCAGACCAGTGCGGGTTTTCCGGAATCAATTTGCTCCTTTACAGCTTCGATCATTTTCTCCGTCAGCTTTTCACCAACCGGACTGTAACAAGGAACCTCTGCGATCTCGTATCCTAGAAGATTTAAAAGATCAGTAGGCCACATCATCATGCAACAAGTCGGCCTGCTGGGGCAGCCTGTTGCAACACGGAAAGCAGCTCCTGATATTCCCTGTATATAAGCAGGGGAGTAGGCTTCTCCAAGATAGGTCAATATGACACGCACTCCTTCAAACAACGGCTCTTTCACCTTATAAGGTTCAACATTCTTTAGAATTCTCACAGCAAACACCTCATCTTTCAACTAACTATTCATTTTAAAAGAAGAAATATAAATATTAAAATCTTCGATCCCATCCTTCTTTTGGACAGTAAAAGATATGATTTTCTTATCCGGATAGGGATTTGCAACAACAAATTTAAAATAGGTACTTTTGTCTATTTGCAACGGCAATGTGGTATAGGATGTTTCAATAAGTAAACTGTCCGTCTGATAAGCATCTGTTTGGCTTCCTAGACTTCTAGTCCAAGAACGCTCCCGGTTAGAAATGTTTAATCCGTATACAATCGGTATCTCCAGTACAGAACCATCTTCATAAGTAATCAAGTAATTCCCCACCGTATCTTTCTCTTTTTGCATGGGCAAGCTGCTGATATAAACATACTTCCGATTCAAATCCGTTGTATGTGTGATTTCAAAATGCGACTTTTTCAACATATCACGATTTTTATACATATAAAGCTCATAAAAGCTTTGTTTTAACAATGATTCATACATTTCCTCATTGTAATTTGAGCACCAAAACAAATACGCACCATATACCAATTCCAAAAGGACTCCATTTCGTTGGAGAGTATCTTCACACAAGCTTGACCAATGGGAAGGAGAGCCGCCTTGAGCTCTTGCTTGTAAACGCCGGTTCCAATCCAAAAAGCGATGGGGAGAAAAGTTACCGTAAACCAATTCAATTCCTCTTTTTAGGTATTCGTCATCAAATCCTTCCCGAATACCCCAATACCAATGATGTGCGATGATATCCCGTGGAACCATATCGATGCTGCGGTAAGTGGCAGGCCTTCGGATGGTAACCTGACCATCCAAAGAGCGATAACGATATTCTGAACCACCATATGGCTGTCCGGCTTTACCGATGGCATTGATTAGCTTCTCGGACCAAAGCATGGTGCGAATATTTCGTTCTTTTAAATAGTCAACTATTTTCTGAATATCTCCGGCATAAATTTCAGCTCCGTCTTTACCTTTGCAGCGATCACAAATACCGATAGAATAGTATTCGTCATGACCGATATGTACAACGGAAGGATCAAAAACATCGATAACCTCATCCATGACATCAAATAAAAGATTATAGGACTCCGGATTAGAAGGACAATATACATCAGGATACGGATCATTTTGTCGCTCCGCCAGCTCCGGGTGCGGCATTAGCAAGTAATCCGCATGGCTTAGGCTTGGAACTTCCGGAATTACTTCCATACCTCGTCTTTTGCAATATCCAACCAATTCCCGAACAGTCTCTTGTGTTAAGTATTTACCGCCGCCATTTTCAAAATGAATGGAGTTCTTATCCCAAGCGAACATGTGCTGTACTTCATTTGCTCGGTCCGGATATTGACCCATGTCCTCACAATAGGTGATCCATGCTTCGTTGATTTCGGGATGACGCTTATACTCCATGGCACCACCCACTTCAATGATAATTTTGTTGTAGCGGTAGTAAAGCAGCATATCAACGGTTTTGTAAAAGCTGTCAAGATCATCAGGTGCCGGCATATATACTTTTAAACCTCTGAATTTACATTGAGGTTCCGCATACATGATACCCTTGTTGATCTTGCCATTATAAGCATAGGATTGCTGCAATAAGGAATACGCAGCATAAATCTTACCTGGGACACTGTCGGCACAAATGTTGATTTCATCATTTACAGTATAAATACAAAAGGCTTCTTTTCCATAAGTATATGTAACATTTAGATCCAAGCTTAATTTTTCATTCACTACACTTGAGACTTCATTTATGAAATTAATTTTCTGAAATAAGCCTTTTTCCGATACAGGAATACGAGACAGAATTGACTGAAGAATTATGTCGTCCGACAATGCAACATCACTTGAAAGACCTTCTCTACCGGTAAAAATACTT
>CALCRE010000007.1 GCA_937894465.1 uncultured Clostridia bacterium | reverse complement strand
AGTTTCAACGATGATGGAATCATCAAAAACAGGTTCTCCGGTGGCTTTATCTAATATATTTGCTGAGATAAACGGGAAATCTGCAGTCTCTTCGAGCTTAAGAAGGTTATCATAACCAAAATCGTATTCATGATTGCCGGGTACCATCAAATCATATCCTGCAAGATTCATAAACTTAATGGCATTGAGTCCATTGCTTAAATTCACCAGAGGATCACCTTGAATGGCATCTCCGGCTGATACCAATAACACCTGGGCACCTGCTCCCTCGTAGTCCTTAACCAATTGTGCAATTCCTGCCGTACCGATGGAAGTTCCTTTTACAGCGACATCTCCACCATGAGTATCATTTGTGTGAATGATCACAAGTTTGCCGGTCAAGTCCCCTGGGGAAACAATCAATTCATACACCAGCATGGTTCCGGTTATTTCACATCCTAAAATCAACAATGCATTTCCTGTGGGACTTTGAGCGCTTGCAACAAATGCAATCCCTTCAGGACCGGAATCTCCACCGATACCGTCTTCTGCAACAAAATCTCTTGTGTTGATGTAGTTTGAAAAATTCACCTTTGCAGGATTTGTTATATCATAAGCCATAACCCCGCCGATACGCTCTAAAGCGACAAATGCAAATACCTTGTCATCTATTTGACCAACGGTTACATCAAGCTCCAAGCTGTCATTCGACGAATTAAACCGGTCAGGATAAAAGCTCATTGTAAGGTCTTCAAAATCACTTCCACTGTCATATGCCAATTTAATACCGTCATCCGTCATTTCGAACATGGAAAAAGATCTTCCGCCAGCGAGTACATTCTTGTCTTCCGGTAAACCATCGGTTGTAGAGCAGTCAATCACAACAACCTTTTTAACCTCATTTCCTTCCGAATCGGTTATGGTAACTTTATCTTCGTGATCTTCCGGATATACAGCGGGTGACCATTCTCTTGCATCGCCTTCATTTGCAGTAAGTATGTATGTCTTACCATTATTCTCATAAATACTGATTCCATCGGGATGATAAGCACTTAAAAGGTTTTTATAGGTTTTAGCGCTACCGTCAATATAGATTTCATTGCCTTTTACGCTGTGATCTTTAAAACCTAACGCATATACATCCGTAAAAGCAGCTGACTTAATATCCAACACTGCCAATGCATTGTTTTCTTGCAAAGCTATATATGCTTTTGATCCGTCTGAGCTGACTGCAATATATTCAGGTTCAAAATCAAAGGATGGAGATTGACCTTTGGTTATAAGAACCCCTGATACAGTCAAATCATTTCTCTTTGAATCGAAGCTGTCAAAACCTACAATTTTGGCAGTTAAACAGTTAATATCGACTATGGTAACACTTCCTTAGGATCTTCTACCACATTACCTGCAGAATTGACTCCATATCCCATTCGAGGTTCACCTTCGTCAGCCGTCAAAATAGTATTATTATCGGCAAATACAGCCATATTCGGCTGGATACCTACTTTAACAAAACTAGGGGGTCCCAATGTGTCATCGCTGTTATCGATCGGGTAAATGGCTACGATACCTTTCCGGTTATATGCCTTCGCTAGAATGGTAACTGCCACCTTGGTCTGATCCGGTGAAATTGTTACAGAAGTAATATCTCCGTATTCAAACCCGGTAACTTTCGATTCAACTTCAGATTCCAAATTGATCTGATAACCTTTTGTACTTAAATCGGTAAATTTACCTGACTTTAAAGAACTAATGGGCACAGCGATTAAAACGCTGTTCTTTCCGTCTACAGCATAAGCTGTTTTGTTTCGTTCATTATATGCAACAATTTCAAGGCCACCTTCCGGATCATTTACGTCTACATCGTAACGTCCGATGAGATCCATATCAATCCTTCCGGGAATATCTTCATAATAGCCTGTAGTTCTCTCGGCAGCAGATGCCGGCATACTGATGAGCCCTATAATCATAACGAAAATCAGCAGTAGCGGAATCGCTCTTTTTACTTTCAAGTTTACTGAATAACCTTTCATGAAATACCTCCTGATAAAAAATATACTAATGGTACAAATATAGCAAAGGGATTATTGAAACTTAAAACTCAGGTGAACCTTATGTAAAATTAAATCAGATGTAAAGCATTAAAACATTCCGGGTATGATCGCAAAAAGACCAATTCCCAAAGCAAAAGAAAAAGCGTTTGCGATCAAGGCATAAAAAACAGGTTTCCATCCCGGAACCTTTTTTGGGCTATACTTTTTCAGGAATATGGTATAGAAAATTGCTTCTACCATAAAGATTACAATCTCCATTAAAAAGTAGAATATGAAGAGCATCAATGATCCAAGTTGATAATGAATAAAATTCAAAGCAAAATTCAATGCGATCTGTGTAATCAAATTGACAATAAAGATAAAACGAAGTTGTCTTTTTTCATGAAAACCGAACAAAAGAGCAACCCCTATTTCTAAGGCAATGGTAAGTATAATTCGAGCGATCAAGGAGAGTGTTTCATTTGTATAATCATAGGATTCTTCAACAATAAGACTTGCATTTGAAACTTCCGCAGTATAATAGCTGGAAAATGCATACCGCTCATAAATATTATCACTTACGACAAATTGATCTGTTTGCGGAAAATATAAAAGGATTTTGAACCTTTGCGGCGGATAGTACGTCCAACTGAATTGATGGGTTTCGGTACATTCCTCAAAGTATTGGAGAAAATAATATCCGTCAATGTCCTTGTATGTAGCAAATTTTAATAAGACATCATAATCCTCATCATCCTTCGAAAGCATTGATTCTCCATTCGATCCAATCGACGAGAATGGACCGGTGGACTCCACGCTTGAAAGCAATGTTGCATAATAAGATTCTCCGTTGACTCCCTTAAAATCAACCACAACAGACGGCTTCGGTCCCATATCCGCAGAAACGGTAATCGGTAACATAATAATTACGATGAAACTGCAAAGCAACAACAAAACGATTTTCTTCATACGCACTCTCCAGTCAAACATCAAATATTTTTATCACACACGGATTCTATCATATATTACTTCTATTTGTATATAATTCCTCTGGTTCTGCACCTCCAAGAATCAAGATAGCGTTTATGGTTTTATATAATCACCTTTTCCACTCTGTTTTTACCGTGCTGTTTTGCAAAATATAGAGTTTTGTCTACTTGGTAATAATATTCTTCCGAACCTTGCTCTTTTGCATGCACCAATGAAGATACACCGAAGCTAGAAGTAATTTGTAATACACTGGATCCTACTACAAATTTTTTATCTGTTATAATTTTTCTGAGTCTTTCTGCAAAGACAAATCCTTCTTCCACAGATGCTTCAGTCATTAGTATTATAAATTCTTCTCCCCCAAACCGGCTTACGGTATCAGATTCCCTTATATTGTTTTTCAACAGGTCGGCAAGCTGCATTAGGATCCGGTCACCTACAGGATGTCCATATGTATCATTGATATTCTTAAAATCATCAATATCTAAAATGATAATAACCGACTCATGACCTTGTTGTTGCATCAAAGATAATTCTTGTTTGATTAATTTATCAATTAAGCGCCTGTTAGGTAAATCAGTTAGAGAATCATAATATGCCATCTGTTCCAATTGTTTTTGCTGGGCTTCAATACGACGCTTTTGTGTGATATTGGTGTAATTATTGCGCCACATAATAATGCTAATTAAAAAACCGATTCCAATAGCGGTTATTCCATTGACTCTATTCGAGAGTAAAACCTCTTGATCGGTTATGGTAAAGGCTATTAAGTAATAGTATAAAATATATGAAAAACAAATAAAAGAAAAGAAGAAATCGGCCTGAATAAAAACACAGATCCGATGACGATTCAAATTAAAATAAAGGGCGTTATATTAGTTGTTACCAATTGATCAATAACCACTATGGCGATACCTGATACCATGATCACTATTGCGGTAATATACTGTAATATGAACATGGTTTTATTCGGTTTTGTTCTATCTTTATACCTTTTTGCGATTATTAAAAAACCGATCATAAAAAGAAGCAAAAGAAAATGGGAACCAATAATACCTAGACTCCACTTCTTTAAAACCGGTGTGTCAAAGGTGGATGTAAAAGCAAATAGAAAAATATTTACAATGCGTAACGGGATAGCAATGATAGCCAAATAGAAAATTCTTCTCGTGTTAATCAATGCGCACTCATCCAATACACTGCCATAATCGTGATATGTCTTAATCATTAATTCCCTTAGCACTGCGAGGGACCATGTTCGTCTTGTTACATCATTGATAAAAATCACCCCCTCTTAAAAATCTCTCGCGTATACACGTTATTTCATTGATATACATCATTATATCTTATACATTTCCATAGCATATATAGTGAATGTCACCATAAAGCCCATACACATTGTTCCATAATACGCTACATTTTTTGCTTTGCTACATAAAAGTTTTTTCCGGTTTATAAAAAGCAAGATTGCATATGCCAAAGGTAACATACCTAAAACAATGCTTGCGATGACGTAGGGTACAAGATCTTTCGTTAAAGCTTCCATAGAGAACATCATACCGGCAACAGAGTTGATCACAACAATGGGTAGTAGAACAACAACACATAGGATGATCTGATGTTTTTTAAAGGGATCATAAGCCTTTTTTTTCTTTTTAAGTTTTCGTATCAAGAACATGGCGAAATTGCTGATCAAAGTGATGGAACTCCACAGTATGGCAATTGCATATAAAACAAGAGCAAGGAGCAACATTTTTACGCTATTGTCCGCTACGAGGGCTTCTCCATAGGCTGATGACAACTTTTTAACTCCCGTGTTGTTTGAGAATCGATCAAGAGTTTCCATGGTCATTGCCCCTGCCTTTTGGGAGACAATGAACGTATTGGGTGCAATTTGTTTACCGGTCATTTTTAACAAGCCAAACAATGAAGCATAAAAACCGTCATTACCGTCATCCAAATACATTCTTAAACCAAGGACTGTATACATCTTTCCGATTCCTTCCCTGATGGTTCTAGCTGAATAATAAAGATTTGAAATTACAGATGTATCTTCGCGACCGGAATCTACAGTCATTTGACCTAGTTCACCGAAAATTATCGGTGGTAATCCGCGATTGTATATCATTTCATTACCTTGATCTGTCATAACAACCAAACCTACCTCTGATATGGGATCGATCATTAAGTACGAAGAATAGATCATAGTATTTCCACCGTGACCTAATGTTTGTATATTAAACTCATGGGACCAAAAACCATGATTTACATAATCAATATCTGTTCCCGGATAAGTCAGGGTGGGAGAAAACATTTCATCATGTGTTTCACTCTTATTGAATAAACGTTTTGATCCAATGCTATCAGGCACAAGTGCTTTTGCAAATGTTATAAAGTCATTGAGGGTTCCTGCTGCAGAACCACATGGATAAATATTAAGATACATAAGACCGTCTTCTATAGGCATTAAATCAGCTGTATATCCTTCATTTTCCAACAGTTTCGATTTTATCCATGGATTGTCGGTATACAGAGGTGAAGATGAACTGTGCTCCATACCCAACGGTTTAAAAATGTTCTCCTGTACATATTCATAAAATGGTTGCCCGCTGATTTGCTCTACAATATAACCGGCAAGAGCCGTACCCCAATTAGAATACGCGCATACACTCCCGGGGACATAAACTTGTCGAGGTTCGGTTACTTTTAATGCTTCACCTAAAGGTAGCAAGCTCTCAGCATCCACCGCACACATTTGGAAAACAACATCCTCCCATCCTGCATTATGATTCATCAGGTTTTTCATTGTGATGGGTTCATCATATTGAAGCTTTGTCAAAAAACCTTTGGGTAGATATTCTTTCACGTCTGCATCCAACGAGATTCTCCCCTGCTCCCCAAGTTGCATGACACTCACCCATACCAATAGCTTTGATACTGAACCCCATTCGTAAACCGTTTCATCATTAACAACCAAGTTGCTTTTGATATTTGCATATCCGTATCCTGTTTTATAGATCGTTTCCTGTCCGCGAAAAACAGCAATGGACACTGCAGCGGTGGTATCTTTGTATTCTTTTATGTAAGCATCGATTCGGTTTCCTATCTCAGAATCAGGAATTCTACTCGGTAGAGTTTTTTCATCAGCAAAAACCCCTGTCGGGATTATCGAAATGAATAACGCTACTAAAAGGAATACAACAATCAATCGATATTTCAAAAATTTATCCCACCTCCAAATATGGATATTATTATATCGTGTTCTATCCATGTAATAATTATCTCATATTATTATATCAGAGAAAACATTTTGAGTTGTTTGATCTAAGTAAATAAAGAAACAGGATATCATACCTGTTGATATACCTTTACTTTATAAGATTATCTTATTTCTGTCCCAAACCCGGCTTACCAGATAACTCGGTTACTCTAGCTTGTGCTGCAGCTATCAAAATAGAGCTATCTAACTTTTTTCACATTATGGAACACTTTATATACTCATTTTCTCCATTTTTTCAAATAGCCGAGAAAAACGGTATTACCGAGGCTCAGAAAGCAACCGGTCAAATGGCCTGGGTCGGGGCAATGAACAGCATCAGAACACAAGTGGAGGAAATCGTGTATCATACGTTAATCTGCAGCGAATAACAATTTAGGCACACGATAAACAGACACCCACGTTGTTTGAACTCCCAATATTCCCGGTTGAGTATCAAATTGTATTTTACGCTATACCCAGATGGAAAAATATGAGTGTTCAAGGGCAGCTGCCCACGGAGCCGCTCTTGCTATAATTTTTAGAATATAAAATAGTGCGTTTACCGTTTTTCATGCTTCGTATTTGTTTCGCTCATCGGCAGTACAATCCGCAATGTGAAAATGCCGTCCGATGCCTTGAAGATGCAAAAACCGTTTCGTTTTTCCGCAATGAAGCGCATACTCCGGCAGCCATACCCGTGGCCGTTTTCCTTGGAAACAGGCAGATCGTCCTTCATTTGCACCACGCCCGTATAGGCGTTCTCGATTTCAAGAAGAAACATATTCCGTTCGATACAGCAATGCACAAAGACTTTCCGAAGCGTATCGTCCTCCACTGCATCCACAGCGTGGAGGGCGTTTTCCAATCCGTTGCTGAGTACCGTGCAAAGCTCTGTATCCGGAATCAGCAGTTCCTGCGGCAGCTCCGCTTGGATTGCAAGATGAATATTCCTTTGTTTTGCTTTTTCGGCAAAGGAAGAAAAAAGCAGGTTTGCCGTTTCGTTTTCACATATATGGAGTGGCATGATACGCTCCACATCCGCCTGCACCTGTGCAAGATACTCCATTGTTTTTTCCATCTGCCCGGCTTCCGGCAGACTGCGGATCAGACTGATATGGTGACGCAGATCGTGGCGGTAGTTAGCCGCCTGCTGCTGCGTTTGACGCAGTGTCGCGATCTCGTTCTTTGTCTGCTGGGACTGAAAGGTGAGTAAGAGATTATCCTGCTCCAGCCGGTTTATCTTCTGCATCTCCTTGTGATAGACCGTGATATAAACCACATAGAACAGCGCCATAACCACAGGCAGAAACTCACTGAACGCACGGATACCTTCATACAGTACTCTGGTGTATACGGTGGTGGCATAGTCAAAGATATAATACACCAGCGGCACAATGCCGAATAAAATCTGTGTGCGCTTGGAGTATGTAACCGCCTGATACAGTGCCGATGCCAGGGTACGGCGCAGTAGCAAAAAGAATGGGAGGAGCGAGAGACTGTATCCCGCCAGATAAGCCAGCTTGCTCTCAAAAATGAAGAGGATGACCGTCCCGAACCAACGTGGAAGCTGACAGCAAAAATAAGCCGTCATCACACTGGTAAGCGCAACTCCCAAGGGCCGCTTAAACCCTTTTGTCAGCACGAGCACAAGCGGCAGGTGTGTGATGAGCGGATACAACTTCTGCGTCGTTTTGAGTCCGATCAGATAAAAGCAGGCGGTCTGAACCACCAAAATCAGCAGAAAGGCTGCGATTGCGGTGTTTCGTTCTTTCTTATTGGTGCAGCCGCCAGCGAAACTGACGGACAGCGCCGCACCATAAATCAGTACCAGCCCATAGTTCACAATCACAAACACATTTATCATAGTCCCAAACCTCCCTCGGCAAAAAGATGCTCCACAAACGCCTCCCGCACCCGTGAGTAGTTCTGCCGGGACACAGGCACTTTCTCGCCGGAAAGGGTGGTCAGCTCCTTTCCTCGCAGCTCCGCCACCTGCATCAGATTGACCACAAAGGAGCGGTGAGTCCGCACAAATTCCGGCTGGGAGAGCAGCTCACTTTCAAATTCCAATAGCGGGGCGACCGCTTCCCGCACGCTGCTGTCGGACAGGTGGAAATAGACCTGACGGCCCATGACCTCCACATAGGCAAGGCGCTCATAGAGGATCCGTGCTATACCGGTTTTCGTTTTTACGGAAAGTCCCCTTCTGGGGTTTTCTTTTTTTGCCCGCAGAGAGTCCAGCACAGGAAAAAGCTGCTCCTGTTTCACGGGCTTCAGGATGTAATCCCGCGCTTTGTAGCGATAGCTTTCCACTGCGAACTCCGGCGAGGAAGTCAGGAAAACCAACTCGGCATCCTGATCAAAGCTGCGGATCTCCCGCGCAGCTTCCATACCGCTCACCGCAGGCATAATCACATCCAGTAGATACAGGGCGTAGCCTCTGCCTTTTGCGGCCGAGAGCAGCTCGCTGACGCTTTGAAAGGTATGGTAGGAGATGGACGCTTTTCGCTCTAGCCGATAAGCGTCCAATATAGACGAGATTCGAAGCAGCTCATCCTTATTGTCATCGCAAACAGCAATCAACACCACCGATACCTCCTTAATTTCGTTTCATTTATATTGGTACAGCCTAACTATATCATATTCCGCATTCTTTCTCCAGTTTCGCTTTTTACCAGTTGTGTAGAAAAACACTACCACTCATGCAAAAGTCCTCAATTTTCCAAATAGATTGCTACAATACACTTATCTACGTAGGCAAATATTCACATAAGATAGGAGGTTGATCCTTTGAAAACCGTAATCATCAGTTTGGTTGCCGCCATCAGTACAACATCATTGATTGTCCTGTGGTTTTGGGTGGTGCGGCGGGAGCTTCGCGCAAAGAAAGCGGCGTTGCAGGCCGCAAGGTGCCAACTCTCAGCCAGCAAACAGGAATGGATGAAAGCAAGAAACGGCCCGGATGAAGCAAAAAACCGGGATATTCTGGAACGGAGTCGTAGCGTTTACAGCCAAACAGTACGGGGCCATAACGAATCCTTGAAAGAGCCGTGGAATTATCTTCCCGGTCTGTTGCTTGGCTTCCGCAGGGAAGAAGAAAACCTGTGACCACAGAGAATATTGAATGAAAAATCAAAATTTGAAAGGAATCATAACATGAAGAAAAGAATCATCAGTATGCTGCTTGTCGTTTGCATGCTTGTATCGGCATTGCCGATGCAGGTCTTTGCTGTGAATGACAGTGCGGCGCCGGTAGATGCAGCCGAAAGCGTTGCGAAGAATCCTTTCACCGATATCAAAAGCGGTGACTGGTTCTATGATGCTGTGCAGTATGCCCGTGTCAACGGGTTCTTCAGCGGCACAAGCGCAACAACCTTTGACCCCAAAGGGACCATGACCCGTGGTATGTTCGTCACGGTACTCGGCCGCATGGCTGTTATTGATCCTGCCAACTATACAGACGAGGCCGGCTTTACGGATGTTGCGGAAGACGCCTGGTATGCCCCCTACGTGGCCTGGGCTGCAAAGTACGGCATTACCGGTGGTGTGGGCAATGGGAAATTTGACCCCAACGCAAATATCACCCGTGAGCAGATGGCCGTATTTTATGTGCGCTACTTTGAAGCGTTCGATGTAAATTACGATACCGGCGCAGACATTACAACCGTGCCCGCCGATCTGGGCAATGTCTCTGACTGGGCTAAGGATGCCGTTCTCAAGCTTTGGAAAACCGGCCTGTTGAATGGCGATGGCAAGAATTTCAACCCCACATCAAACGCCACCCGTGCCGAAGCAGCTGCGCTTTCCCAGCGCACCGATGCGGCTGTTGAAACGTGGTACACCGAACCGGGCGTTCCCTCCGAACGTGTCAGTGTTGGTCTGGACGGCAAGCCCGTAGACGGGGAGGCCGAGGAGAAGAAACCCGGCAGCGTTGATATCTCCGGCGGTGATTCCTCCGAAGGCGACACGACCACTACCTATTATGAGGTACAGTTTGCGATGGTTGACGGTCAGAGCGGCGATGGCGTCACACTGCCAAAGACTAAGACTTATGCTTCCGGCACAAAGATTTCTGCCATTCCCACACCCTATCAACAGAACGGCATTTTCATGGGTTGGTACTATGATGCTGCGATGGCCAAAGCGGTTGGATCCTTCGATACATTGACCAGGAATATGACGCTCTATGCCAAGATAGGCGAAATTACAGCAGTTTCCGAGCAGGAGACGCCCAACTATGTGACCGTCAACGTGGCGGCAGAGGATGTCGATGCCTATTCCTTCGGCATTTTTGGTTATACGGACGGCTGTGTGATGTCCTTTCGGCAGATCACCAGCGCCAATGCAGATGTGGAATTCTCCATGAACGGCACGACCGTGAAAGTGAAAGACGGCTATACGTCCGGTCAGACCTACCGTGTTGAGTTAGACGAAGACGTTGCGGCGCAGTTTATCGTGAACGGCGTGACGCAAGATAAAAGCATCCGTGTGCTGAACATCATCACGGAAAAGGGCGAGGTACAGAACCTGAAGCTGGATGGCGACATGAAGTACATTCCCGCTGCTAAAGTGTCCGATATGATCGGTACGGCATTGGACGGCCTGTTCAGTGTCTCTGTCGGTACTCAGGGCACCTCCGGCGTAACGCAGAACAAGAACGTGGGTACATTTACATATACCGGCAGTGATATTGCCATTGGCAATACGGTGGCGATCTATTCCGGCATGCGCCCTGACCTGCGAAATAAGAATACCCTTGGCTCAAGTGAGGACGGCGCCGTGATTTACGTGGAGATCACCGCCAAGAACGGTACAAGCTACTCCTATAAAACCGCCGAGAGCGAAGATGTCCTCTTTACGCCGGACGTCCTGCCGGTATCCACCGCGGCTGATACAGACGGAGACATTGGCAACCAATCCATCACCGTCCCGGCGGATGTGATGGATTTCTCCAATGACAAATATGCGGCGATGGGTCTTGACTCCCAGACCACTGTGGATAAGGAAGACTTCATTGCGTTTTATAACGGCGCTTCTCTGAATGAGAGCAGCACCAAGGCCGGTTACGGAAGAATCACCAATGTCACCAAGGATGGAACAAACTACGTCATCACTTATACAGACGCCCCAGAAGACGACGTTCTCGCTGCCATGGACCTCTACAACACCCGCAACGAGAAAATCGAACTGACCGAAGCGGAAAAAGCGGCCATCGAAGCGGATATGGAGACGAAGGCACTCGAGAGCGGCTTCGTGGAGGAAGCTGCCACTTACCTGACAGCTCTGGCACTGGAGACTGATGGATTCCGAGAACTGAGCGATGATCTGGATATGGACCTTAAGTCCTATTCCGTTACCTTTGCCGATGGTACGCCGTTGGAGGACGGCGACATGGCCCTAATGGGTTCGAAAGTTGAAGTTACAAAGAAGGAAATTTCCGCCACGATCGGAGCCGGTAAGGTCCTGCAGCATTTTAATGATAGCTACGGCATTCGCGCCGAGCTTGCCATGACCTTTACTTTAGAGGTTGACGGTAAGATCGAGATCACACTGCAGGCGATCTTTGAGCAGGAAGTCATGCTTTCCATCAACACCAGCGGCGGTGCCGAGTGGAGATGGGCATGGATCATCCCCTATATCTATGACTATAAACTGAACGCCAACATCGACCTAGGCACCTATACCGGCATCGGCATCACCGCCACAGCCAAGTCAATCGGTACGGAGGATGATGACGAATACGATTGGAAGCCGGTCAGCGGCAAAGCCGGCGAGGCCAAGCTCATCGACATCGGTAAGCAGATCACCGAGCTGATGGAGCAAAAGGAAGAGTTCCTCGGCGAAAAGATGGTAGATGAAAACGGCGAGGAGATCGAGTGGGCAGGTACCAATGGCGGCGGCCTTACCGAAAAATATGCCAACTTCATGGAAAACGCCGAAGAGAGCTGGATTGAGATTTTCCGGGCTGAAATATTCGCCCAGGAGGGTTTTGTGGACCTATTCCACATCCTTTGCTACGGCGTAAGTGCTGACTTCGTGGTCAAGGCCAACCTGTATGTCACTATGGGCATGAGCTTTGAGTACGGCGTTGCCAAGCGTTACAATTTCTCTCTGAAGCTGTTCCACAAGGTAAGTTCCAATGAGACCATTGACCTTGAAGAAGCCCACTATAACTTCGACTTCTATGTTATGGGCACCGCGGGCATCAGAGCCGGTATTGAGCTGGAGGTGGCCGTCGGACTGTTCTCCCTCAAGCTGGATTCCATCGGCATCTGCGCGGAGGTCGGTGCGTATGCACAGATGTGGGGTTACTTCTACTATCACCTGGGCTGGACAAAGAGCGGAGGCAAGGAAAGTAGCTACTCTGGTGCTATGGCCATCGAGATCGGTATGTATCTGACCATCTCCTTCAAAGCCCAGCTATTCTCCAGCAAGAAGCTGACCTATCAGCCCACGCTTTACGACAAGAAATGGCCGCTGCTGACCATCGGTGAGGTGGAAAACGTCTACGACTTCGCCTACGGAAATGGTGTTCCCTCCCTCCGGATGAAAATCATGTCCGCGAAGGAGTTTTCAATTTCTCCCGATCTGTTCGGCATGAACTACATGGATTTGAAGAGCGGCGAGATTTTCGGCTCCGATGCGGAGGATAAGGATGAAAATCCCCCGAAGATCTATGACGATGCTTCGGAAAGCCATTTCTCGATTGCGATGAGCAATCCGAAATTCCACTATCATCCCAATACCAATACGATCACGGTGGATGGCGACGTTGATCTCCAGGAGAAATGCGAAATGACCATCACCTGGAAGCGCGGTGCGCTGGCCTTCACCTCAAAGCCCATCGTCCGTACGCTCTTCATTGAATGGAGCGATCCGGTGAACGCCCGCTATATCAACTTTGATACAGACGGCGGCAGCGTTGTCGGGATGATCTCCGATAATTCCGGCCGCAAAATCACCCGTCCGGGTGACCCGACCAAGGTCGGCTATTCCTTCGGCGGATGGTACACGAACAGCGGGCTGACGAATGCGTTCGATTTCCCCACCACCCTGCCGGATTATCCCAACAAGGGTATTACCGTTTACGCAAAGTGGATACCGAGAAACGACACCAAGTACACGGTGGAGCATTATCTGCAGGAGCTAAACGGTACTTATACGCTCAAGGAAACGGAAGGCAAGACAGGTACGACAAAGACACAGACCAACGCTGCTGCGAAAACCGGCGGCGACTACGCCAGCTATCAAGCCAAGCCCTTCGTGCAGACGGTGATCGAGCCGGATGGTTCCGCAGTCATGAAGGTCTACTATCAGCGCAAGACCTATACTGTCAAATTCACCTACGGCACTATGGAGGACGGCAGCGACAATACCGCGCCGCTTACCTATACCGCAAAGTATGGCAGCGTCGTCTATGCACCCACGATGGCGCTGGGCGGCTATGACTTCGATGAGTATCAGGGACTGTCTCCCGATAATAACGGCGGCGTCACCGTTACCGGCGCAGCATCTTACAGTGCACAGTGGACAGCGAGGGACGACACGCCCTACCGAATTGAGCACTACATCCAGCGCACAGACGGCGCCGGCTATATCCTGCCGGGTGACAACGCCATCATCAGCGACTACGGTACCACCGGCAGTTTGATCAACATCAACGCGAAAAAGCTGACTGACGCGGGCCTGACCTATGTGGAGGCAACCGTAAACGGTAGCACTGTGACCGCACCTACCATCGGTGCCGACGGCAAGACCGTTGTCAAGCTGTATTATGACCGCAATTCCTATAACCTGAACTTTATGGACGGCAGCACTACATACAAGACCGAACAGACACGCTTCGACAAGACGCTGCAGGCACCCACCGCGCCCACGAAGGACGGATACACCTTCGCCGGTTGGTTTAAGGACAGCGCTTGCTCCGTCGGAAACGAATTCGACTTTACGGACGCCGCGATGCCAGCAAACGACCTGACGCTATATGCGAAGTGGAACGCAGGCGAGCGGACCTACACGGTCAATTATTATCTCATGGGAACGAACGGACAATATGCGATAGAATCCGTCGATTCCAATCAGAGCGCTAAAACCGGAGATGTTCTGACGCTGAGCGATCTTGCCAAAACGGCGTACGGCGACGGCATCACCTATGACCACGCCACCGTCGGTGACAGTACAATAACGACTTACACCATTCCCGCTTCCGGTACTGTGACCGTGAATCTCTACTATAGCCGTGCTCAGTACGACCTTACGTGGGATCTGGCCGGCGGCTATGCGACGAACATCTACACCAATACCGGCAAGGTTTACTGTGGCGCTTCCATTACCGCGCCCGTGCTCACTAAGGCCGGCTACACCTACGTGTGGGATGTGACGCCTGCTTCCGCCATGCCTGCGGCGAATTTGGCCTACACCGCCGTGTGGACAGCCAACACCGACACCCCCTATAAGGTAGAACACTATCAGCAGAACGCGGACGGTACTTATCCCGCCACCCCTACCGAAACGGAGGATCTGTCCGGTATAACTGACGCAACAGCGACCGCAGACGCCAAAACCGCGGATGAAAACTATGCATATTTCACTGAGAACACCACTCACGCCGACCACGTGGCTTCCGGCATCGTCACTGCGGACGGTAAGCTGGTGCTGAAGCTATACTATGCCCGCAATTCTTACACGTTGACCTTCAAAAACGGTGCAAAAACGGTCAGCTCCGGCTCCGTTCTGTACGGTGCACCCATTACCGCACCCACGCTGGCCAAGATCGGCTACACCCTGAGCTGGAACCCCGCCGTTCCGCGGACCATGCCTGCGGCAAACAGCACCTATGAGGCAGTCTGGACGGCGAATGACGACACCGCCTACAAGGTAGAGCACTATCAGCAGAATGCCAATGACAACGGCTACACCCTGTTTGAGACGGAAAATCTGTCCGGCGCAACCGCCGCAGCGGTGACGGCCGCGGCAAAGACAACGGGTGACTACGAGCACTTCACCGAGAACACCACTCACGCAAGCCGCGTTCCATCCGGCACC
>CALCRE010000006.1 GCA_937894465.1 uncultured Clostridia bacterium | reverse complement strand
TATGCCAGGAAGATACTCGAAGAGGAATTAAAGCTGACTATTAACGAGGCAAAGACGACCACTACCTGTGTTTCCAAGGGAGTGGCTTTTCTAGGATTTGTGATCTTTCCGAAGTACGTCACCGTACATGCGAAAAGGATCAAGAGATTCAAGGATAAAATCAGGAAGATCACGAAAAGAAACTGTGGCATACCACTGAGGAGGGTTATTCCAACCCTGAATCGGTTACTTCGAGGGTGGATGAATTACTACAGGGCAGCCAATATAAAGGGTTTCTGCAGCGAAATGATGGGATGGATCAGAAGAAGACTCAGGATGATTCGAATGAAACAGTGGAAAACCTACAAAGCGATGCATAAAGAAATGCGACGCAAGGGTATCACTGGAAACGGGCTGAAAATGGATGTGAACCGCTGGAAGAACTCCAATGTACACATCATACATATGATCATGCCAAACAAGTATTTCGAAGACATGGGTCTGATCGATATCACCACTTACAAAGTTGGGGTGTTGTCATCCTTCTACGAGGGATGATATGAATTTCAGGAGCCGTATACGGAAAACGTACGTACGGTTCTGTGAGAGCAAAGAAAACAGGAAATTACTCCTGTTTTCTAGCTACTCGATAAAAATAAAGAAACAATCATCATAATCAAAATAAATTAAATATAAATGCAAAGTTTACTTGACAATAAATGCAAAGCAAGCTATACTTTATTTGCAAAGTTAACTTTGCAAAAATTGTAGGTGATATGTTGAAAACAAGGATAAGGGAATTGAGGAAGGAAAGAAAGTTATCTCAGGAAGAGTTGGCTTTGGAGGTTGGGACCACAAGACAAACCATTACATCCATCGAAGTAGGAAAATACACTGCATCGTTGGTGTTGGCATATAAGATTGCTCGTTATTTTGGCCTGACTATCGAAGAAGTTTTTGATTTTTCGGAGATCGATTGATGTTGGAGGTAGATAATGGAAAAGTTCAAAGGCATCATTAATAGGAGAATAAAGTTGTTATCAGGGGGAGTCCTCGTTATTATAGCAATCAGTGTGTGTGGCTTTTTTATTGACAAAGAAAGACTGACAGATGGAATCGTCCAAGGTTTTCAATCCGGGATTTTACTTGCTTTAGGGGTACTATCTCTGATCCAAATAATTAAACTGAGGATGACTGTTAAAGATAATAAAAAGCTAAAGATGTTATATAACCAAGAACAGGATGAGAGGATGAAGGTTATACGGTGCAAAGCGGGAATGCCTATGCTTTTGATCATGTCTGTCACTATGTTATTAGCGGCAATCATTACCGGGTATTTTAATATAATTGTATTTTACACATTGGTCATAACAGCAATGGTTCAGCTTTTAGTCGGAACACTTGTTAAGGTGTACTATATGAAAACGATGTAGAGAGGATGTACGATGAAAAAAGAATTAAGAAAAGAAACAAAAGTTGGCTTGATATGCTTTGTTGTTTTTAACATTTTAAACTATATTGCTATTGAAACCGGTTCTGAATTACCGTTACTGCACTTTTGTACGGCAGGTTTCATAGGTTTGTCGATTTCCTTCTTAATAGTCGGATTACTACCGGAGAATGTTTATACCAAGGTAAAGAATATAAAAGGGTAACTCATTCAGCAAAGTAAATCTGTCGGATGAAATTGGTATATGTTTCACATTATTTGATATTGATACTAGTTTGTGAACATGGTATTATTATTTTATAGAGAAAACTTGATTATAATCCAATTAGAGGGGAGCATCCGTTATGAATTGCTATGTCCATTCGGATAGATCGGTGGTTGCGGCATGTGTTGGTTGCGGGAAGTTTATTTGTGAGGAATGCAGAATTGAAGTTCAAAACAAGAATTATTGTAAAGCTTGTGTCAATGAACTTGTGAGAGAAAGCAAGGAGAAAGCAGAGAAAGCAGAAAACAACGCAAATAATAAGCCTATGGTATTTATGAATGCCGGAGGCGGTGCGTCAAGTTCTGCTTCAAGTTCTACATCAAGTTCGAGTTCTATACCAGTTTCATCGAAGAGCAAGGTTGTAGCAGGTATTCTTGCCATTTTCCTTGGTGGAATAGGTGCTCATAAGTTTTATCTTAGACAATATGGAATGGGATTTCTTTACCTTATTTTTTGTTGGACAGGCATACCTGCTATTATCGGATTAATAGAAGGTATCGGTTATCTCATATCTAGCGATCAAGCATTTGCCATCAAATATAGATAAGCAACACATTTATTTTTCTATAAATTGATAGAAGAACGTATTCTATAAGGTAGGTGAATGGTTGTTGGACGAATTAATATTGGTAAAACCGTCAAAAGAATTACAGGATCTTATTTGGGAATATCGGCAGGAATATTTCGATTTTGGTGAAACACATATTAACGGAAGTTGTGGTATCGCGTATTATAACAATTTTGATGAGTGGCTTGATCTTGTTCTATCCATTGAAAAAGAAAAATTATCAAGAGATCAAGTTCATGCAAGTACCTATTTTTCTTTTCGGAAATCTGATAATAAAACTATAGGGTCTGTTCAACTGCGCCATTTTCTTACGGATGATTTAGAAAAACACGGCGGACATATTGGATATGGTATTCGTCCGAGTGAGAGAAGAAAAGGATATGGGAAGAAACAATTAATCCTTGCTTTAAATATTGCATGTCAAATGAAAATTCCTAAAGTGATGATCTCTTGTGATAAAGATAATATTGCTTCAAGTCGGACAGTTTTGAGTTGTGGAGGAATGTTAACGAGTGAGAGTGTTTATAAAGATAAAGAACAGCAAATATATTGGATTGACTTAGGCGGAAACAAACTTTATGAACGGACCTGATCAGTGCTTTATGAGTATGATTTTGGTGATTACTGGGAGCACATCATTACATTTGAGAAAGTAATGATGTCAAATTAGTTGAAAGCTACTTATCTAGACGGAAAAGGAGAGACCTCCGGAGGATGTTGCCGGATCAATATAAGGATTACGGCAGACGAAAACGACCTTGAATATGAGAGTATGAAAATTTGGTCTCAAAAGCAAAAAGAAAGGAAACGGAGCTCTGAAGAAATAAACAAGCTACTTCGATCTTCAATGGTCATGGATAGATATTCAGAACTCCGAAGTAGGGCTAAACCCGAATTTTAAAACTGCCGACCTCCCCAAAAAGATATAAAGGTCGGTTATGCTAAATCAAACAAATCCTCCAAGTTGTAGATTTGGGTCGCCCATGTTATGTCAACATTAATGTCGTGAGTTGTCATAAGTACTGTACCTTCATATTCTTCCAAAGCATGCATTAATACTTCTTTGGAATAGACATCAAGATGGTTGGTCGGTTCATCTAATATGATCAGATTGACCGGTTTCATCATGGCAAGACATAGACGGAGTTTTGTCATCTCACCACCGGAGAGAGTTCGAACTTCGCTAAAGAAGTGGACTGCTTTGAGCCCGCATGAAAGCAGAGCGGCTTGCAATTCTTTTTGCGGCGTTTCCGGGTAATACATCTTTGCGAATTCTATTGTAGTGATTTCTCTATTTTTTATATTTCTAAATCCAAGTTGCTTACGCTTGTCTTTGTCAATATTTGAGAAGTTGCCTTCATAATCTTCTTCTTGTCGTAGAAATACCGTTTCGATTCTTTCCCCATACTCAATTGATCCGGAGACAAGTGGCAAATCACCATATATACTCTTGAGCAATGTTGTTTTACCGATACCGTTAAACCCCTTAAACACAATTTTTTCACCTTTTGTTACAGTAAATGATACGGGAGGTAATATAGCTGAATTATCATACCCGACTTCAACCGTGTCGAGTGTCATGATATGGTTTGTACATCCGCGCTGATACCTGAATTTAAACTGTGGCTTTATAATCTCGTCCGGTTTTTCAATTCGTTCAAGTGTCGCAAGCATCTTTTTTAACCATGTTGATTTTGATGAGAGGATTCCGGAATGAGCATCTTTAGCAATTCTTTCTTCGGATCGTTGGATATATTTTTGTTGCGCCGTCTGCTGCTGTAATTGTACTTCCTCCCGTTTTTCCTTTTCCTTAACGTAATAATCATAATTTCCTTCGTATACTTTGAATTTGCGGTTAGCGATTTCAACTATTTTATTGCTTATTCTATTTAAAAATGCCCTGTCATGCGATATCACGATATATGGATACTTTAAGCGGATCAAATAATCAGCAAGCCAGTCGATATGTCAAGAAAATTGGTGGGCTCGTCTAGTATAAGGATGTCATTATCAGACAGAAGAAGTTTGGCAAGGATCAGCTTCGTTTTCATACCGCCTGACAGCATACTCACAGTTTTAGTTCGATCGTCTTCTGTAAATCCAAGACCGAGGAGTACATTATCTATTTTTTTACTAATCCGATCGAATTCTTGCTCATCAAGATATTCAACCATTCTCTGTGCACGATTAATGGCTTTCATTTGTTCTTCTTCGGGTAATTCCCCGATGTGATCATAGATCTCTGCAATCTTACGATCTAATTCATACAAAGGCTCGAATACAGCATTTAAGTAATCAACGACCGTGCAATCTTGATCGATGCCGGCAAACTGATCCAAATAACCGATTCTGAGTTTTCCGTTTGTTTCTACTGTCCATTCATCAGGTATAATTTCACCGATTACCATTTTTAAGATTGTTGATTTTCCACAACCGTTTGGCCCGACAAGGCCGATGCGATCTGTATCGCTAACCATTAATTCTGCATTATTAAATATACTTTTACCTGGGAAGTCATGTGATAAATCACTAATTTTTAATGTTCTCATTATTTGAATCCTCCAAATATTATAAATAATCGACAAAGAAAAGTAGCACAAGGGCTTATAAAAAAAGAGTTAGAAATTGCCGCATCTTGTTTTTCTTGTCCGAATCATCTACTATCTTTTAAAGATCAATATAAAAATAGCGGACAACCGATATAGTTATCCGCATCTATTCATCTACTTACAATTACTTGATGATATTCAGAACGGTGCAGCTATAACGGCAAAAATGGGCAGACTTCTCCCTTGTGAATGCTGTATCAAATGAAAAAGTTCTGGCAGAGAAATAAAACTCTATAAACGATTTGTTCTTCTTTGGCATTTCTGTTTTTGTCATTAAGCTCACCTCGCTTTCAATATTTTCCATCATTTTATCAAATGATTTAAAAGTAGTCAACCGGTGATGGACATATAAGTACGTTTTTTTGCTTTTTTAGTCTTGGCTTTTGTTAATCAAAATCTTGGATTTTTTATTGTCTGTATCATGGGGTTAAAACCCTCGCCTTCCAGGCGAAGCCTTTAGGTTAACCTCCTGGAATTAAAGAATAACTTCTTGAGAAGAATAACCTCAAGAGGTGATAGAGGGATGAATAACTATAGAAAGACTGCACATAGCACTTATGATATAAAGTATCACA
>CALCRE010000005.1 GCA_937894465.1 uncultured Clostridia bacterium | reverse complement strand
GGAGAAATCAATGTCACTTCTCCTGTGGGAACATTCCCGTCACTTATGTCTTCGAGCTTTATATATGCTGTCACTTCATATAAAGTGGTGTTGATTTTTTCAATGGTAGCCGTAGGAGCGGTGTTGTCCAAATATTCCCCTAGATTCATGGAGAAGGAATTACGGTTGCCGGCGTTATCAACAATAACCGCTGTAAAGCTTACTGCATTTGCCGCCGTAATGGTTCTACCCCTTAATGTTACACCGGGTATAGATTGAGAGGTTTGATCATATGTAACACCCGAACTGTCTGCGGTAGCTCCTTCTAGCAATACAATCTTGTAGGGGGAGTCCTCGGTGACTTCAATGTCAAAATAGTAACTTTGTACAAATCCTGCGGCACTTAAAATTGAGTCTAGGGACTCTGTTGTGCTTACACTGCTGTAATACCCTACAGGTTTACTGATTCCGTCATACAAACCGTATAAATTAATCTGGTATTCCGGTTTTACAGTATCCGGTACCGGTACATCCGGTGCCTTTAATGTCAATCCCAAGCTGTTTAAATCCGCTGTTATATAGCCCGCATTCCCGGCTTCGTCTGTATATCGGAAAGTATAGGAAGTAGCGGGATCTGCATGACTGAATGTATAAACGGAAGCGGTGCCGTCGGAAGGTGTGACCTTACGAGATGTCTTATAACCGACTGTCACCTTGCCTGTGGTTTGAGTCACTCCGGCAGGTAATGTATTGGATTTGAACTCCTCAAAGTACCAGTTTAAAGTGGCGGAAGGTGCTTCGGGTAAGATATTTACCAAATAGAGCATCCTATCCACTCTGCTCGGATCATTGTTGGTGCGCATAATAATGTTCATTTGAGAATTACGGGACAATGTGAAACTTACAAAGTTTTTAGGGAAAATTCCCGTTAAACCGGTCCATCCGCCGTCGGTAGAATCGTAAACCGTAAAAGATGCGGCATTCGGATGGTCTGCGGTGATGGTGATGGTCACCGCTTCTTTGGTATAGTCGCTTTCCGATAGGTGTATTGTAAGACTATATTCACCGAACTCATCTACAAGATTTATTTCCTGATCCCACTTTGTACCGAAAATATCAAAGAAGGAAATAAGATGAGAACCGTCCCCAAAGACCGGAAGCTCACTTACCTTTACAGTGCTGTAGGGCGTGGGGGAATTCGTCCCAATTGATTTTCCTACCATGACCGGGGTATTAAATGTGGCCACCAACCCTCGATAGGACGTACTGCCGCCCCCTGAGGAATATTCCTTGTACTCTCCGTTTGTATATGCCGGCTTGGTATTGGGGACATTCATTGTAATGTTCACCGGATCCGAGATGTATCCGAAGGGATCTGTAAATGTAGCGGTTAATGTATGATTTAACATGGTCCCCTCCGGTACAGTTGTGTCAAATTTTCTCACTCCATATAGGACCACGGTGCCGTCGTGATCACGCCTTTCTACATCCACTCGATAAATACCATAGGGGTTGGACTCTGAAGCCAACCATATTGTCTGCAGATAATATGCATTCCCCATAGGCAGGTTCAATTCGAAACGATCTCCGGTATAGGAACCTGTATCGGCATTCACGGAATGGTTTAACCCTAATGCAGCCATATATGCACTGTCAAAATGCAAGTTCAATATCTGATCTTTTTTATTAAATACCGTGTTTTCATGAAAGCTGATGGTTGCCATATAGGTAGCACCGTCCAAAACATCAGCAACAGCGGATTTGATCTCCGGCTTTCCACTGTCCGTAAGGCCCCAAAATCGTTCTACAAAAATTGTCTTATTATTCATTCCATCTACGGTGTATAGGTTATACAGATGAGCTCCGCCTTTATCCAGGATATGGGTGTATGTATTGGAGTTCATGTCGTAAGTATGGGTGATATCGAAGGTTTCACCTGTCATATAGTCATGTACAAGCACGGACACATTCACCATGGACTGCCCGGGATTCGGGGTAAATGTCAATACTCCTTCTTTTATAAACTCCCTTGTATCGGTTAAAGTTATATTCCCTGAAACAGGAACATCCACAGGATAAATATAAACGGTTCTCACTTCCGACGCAATGCCGTTTGCATTCATCACCTGAAAAGCAATGGTATTCAAAGTGTTCTTAATGAGGGGAAGACTACGGGGTTTGTATGCACCTTCCACTTGGTCTGCCGAGTCGACAAATACCGCGCTATAAAGACTGTATCGGCTTGAACCATTTTCGGTGGCATCGTAAGCGTTTAACCAGCTTGATAAAACTTTGGATGAGTCGGGAACACCGACAGTAGCATTCCATGCCTTGATGGCTTTTTCCCCATAAAATCCTCCTAAATTTGTGATGGACACATCATCCACTGTGAAAAACAACCGGTTGTATGCAATGGTAGATTCTATAGATCCAAAGGTGCTGTTGACCGGAATATATATGGTTTCACTCCCTGCCGAATATTGTGTGTAAGGCTTTCCTTCAGCATCCACCGCACCATATATGGGGCCGTAATAGATATATTGATCTTCATTAATTCCATGTCTGGAGGATCCGGATTGGTTGAGTACTCCGGCAAAACCGAAGTCCGAGGAAGCGCTTGTAGCATCCACAAAGATTGGTTTTCCATAATGGAAATAAGAGACCGCTCCGCTTGCTCTTGATGTGAGGGTCAGTATGATATTATAGGAACCGCTTGGATAATCATATGCAGGCAATGTGATGGTCTGATTTGCCATAGGTGAAAGAGGTATTAGTTCTCCAATCTGTTGACCGCTATTTAACCTGATCGAAAGATACGAGTTTTTAAAATCAATGTCACTCACACCCCACTCCTTGACAATACTATTTGTGATGTTGACAGTAATTTTCACACCTTCTAATGTAGATAAGACATCATCGGCAGGATCATCCGGGTTAAAAGGAATATCCCATATTGGGTTATATTGATTGTTGACGGTTATACGCTTATCCAATATGACATCTGAGGTGATATCGGCTTGGTAAACCGATGTATACAAATTATCACTGTAATAGCCCGGATAGCCTGTTGTAACATCCGGGGCGGCATAAAGAACATTCCCGGGTGCAACGTTTAAGGTGATGTTCTCAGCATATACCGGGTAGGAAGCCGTTCCGGCCGTTGCAAGATACGTGAGTCCTCCA
The DNA here is from genome assembly GCA_937894465.1 of uncultured Clostridia bacterium. Classification (GTDB taxonomy): domain Bacteria; phylum Bacillota; class Clostridia; order JAAYHZ01; family JAAYHZ01; genus JAAYHZ01. Next base: position 8,812 of record CALCRE010000005.1, on the reverse strand, counting down.
CCGGTAGTGGTATAAACAAATGCACCATTTTCCCGGTTTCCGGGTTCATTGGTATAGCTTGAGGTTTTGACGATCGCCGTACCGGAGAGAACGGTAATCCGTAACTTCCCATAATAAAGATCATTTATAATCCGGATTAAGTAGTCATCACTGCCACCCAGATATGTAAAGGAATATACACCGTTGCTTTCACTCACCGTATATTTTCGCCATTTATACAAGTCATTACAAGACGGATTTAATAAATACGACCTGTTTTCCATTACATCGCCATATTGGTCCATAGAGTCTATGACCGAGGCATAATAAGTTCCGGGAGAATCCGGTTTTTCCACTAAGACTACCAAAGCACTGTTTTCCTCCAACCCCGAAACCGAGAGGCTCGCTCCGGCAGATATCTCTTGCGGGTATGTGATCGAGTAGTCCGGTGCTGAAATATCATAGCTCAATGTACCGATATTACTCACCGAGACATTTCCTGCAGTATCCACAGCTTTTATATACAGTTCTCCTGTAAAAGGTGCGGAAACGGTGATACCGGTTCTCTCCGCACTTACTGTTGTGATTTTATCCGCATTGTTGAAGCTACCGATACAATTACTCCATCCTAAAGTTTCTGCCGTGGGAACGCTTGAGTCGGTAACCCACAAATACTCCACTGAAGCAATACCGACTTTATCGGTCACTTGGATGGTTGCAGTCAGCTTCCCTGCTAAAGCATCCCTTGAGGTACCGGTCAAAGAAGCCGCTGGAGGGATTCCGTCAGCTGTGTAATTTAAAACAAACGATGCCTTGTTGCTGTTTCCGGGATAATCTCTTGCCGATACAACCACAGAGGTGCTCGTCAGATCATACTTAGTATCCGGTAGAAGTCGGATATGGATGTATGTACCGGCACTCACTTGAGTAAAAGAATGATTCATCCCGGTGGTGCCGTTCTTCCAATCGGTTTCTAATGGTGCGTTACTAGAAGCTAATACAGCATATTGGTAACTGTAATTGGTTCCGCCGCTTTCTTGATTCACCCATGAAAAGCTGCCGGTTAGGCCGTCAACACTCGAACTGTCCGATATTTGAATCGGTAAACAAAAGGAAGTTATATTAGTACCGGATGATGTCATAGAAATGGGTGTATAGGAACCATCCGAAAGTGGTGTTAAGTTTACTGAAACAACAGGCGGCGTCACATCCAGTATATATGCATTGGTGTTTAAAGAATCCCATGGATTGTTTGAATCCTGATAACCATTCCCGCATAAATCGGTGATCATGACTGAACTGTCATAAGGCGTGATGGACGTGATCTTTATTTTCCCGTCAGGATCCTGGCAACTCATTCCTGCGGCAACAATAAAAGGTGCAAAAGTGATTTGAGTCACCATTCCTTTTGATGCACCGTTTTGTAAATCCCGACCACCGCTTACTTGAGCCATGGAAGCGGCACGAACACTCACGGGATTGCCGGTTGCGTCCAAAACATTCAATGTGGCATTCATCCCCCAAAATTGCGATGTGCTGTAACAATTCCCGTTTATTTTCAATTGCTCATTGAATGTTGCGGTGAATGTAATGCTATCTCCCATTCCGGCGTGATTATCACTATTGTCAAGATCAGATGAGCCAAGTGCGGCCTTGACATCGCTGTTATTCATTTGACCTGTTTTGGTGATACTCATTACATAAGGTGCCTCTCCGTCGATATAGCAAGGAGATGTCAATGCTGCCGACCTATTCTCAAGAGGGTTCCCGGCAATATCCGTGATGAGAGATGTGGATGTTGTGTATCCGGGACCATTATATACTCCGGTGTTAATTTGATTGTTAATGGAGTTTCCGTCCTTTACCAACGCCAATGGGAAATTTCCGAATAAAGAGGATATATTCACTTGGGTCATAGTCAGATTACCGGTGTAATCCGATGGAATGGTAAATTCAAACATGATGTAATTATCTTTTAAGATGACTAAATTTCCGGTAAATGTGTTGGCGTTATTGTCCTGCATGTTAGCTTGTATATTGCTGTGATTCGATTGATTGTTATCGGAAAGTCGAACGGGTTCATCAAAAACCACACGAAGATACACAGTGGAATTTGCAGCAATCTTATCTTTTGCTTTGCCATCTGCGTCGCAGGTATATACTTTGCTGATTTTCGGGTTTTGTGCATCGGCAAATGCCACTGTAATGTCGCTTATGTAACAGTCACCGCAATTGCAATCGATAAAGGTGCGTCCCACTCCGGTTTTGATTTGCATGCTGTCCGAAAAGCTGACTTTTATATATTCCATATCCCCCATTCGCTTTGTAGCGGTTCCACTTGTATTGAAACTATATCCGGAAAGCAATTGATCTTTATATCCGGATACAAGGTCAATCCATTGAAATGCCAGTGAATCCGCACCATAAAGAAAATTGCCGTGTCTGTGCAACACATTTTTCATCGTGGCACTTATTCCCACCTGAAGCTGACCGCTGTCCACAATTTGGCCGTAATTCGTCAGCTGATTGGAACTGTTTACTAAAAAATTGCTCCACTTAAATACACCATCGCTGCGTATATAGGTGGAACCTCTAGATAACCCGTTAAATTTTCCTACTGCGTTATACAGATCCGTATTTTTCACATATGCCATATAAAAGTCCGAATTCTTGTAATTGACACTGTTTAAAATTGCATACTCTGTAGTAACAGGATCATAGGTTAGTGTTCCTGCCTTAACAGCAATAGAAAATTGAGGCAACATTCCAAAAATAATTGTTAAACAAATAAAAATTGAGACTGTCGTTTTCCTTCTCATGAAAAGATTCCTCCAAATCATTTAACATCGGGGACTGATTATTCTATTATCCAAGCCTTTAAATATGAGTCTTGTTTAGTTTATTATACATATTTTCCCTATAAAAGGGAATGTTTTTAATGTAATAAAGTTCAATGTTTTAGGAATTATTTTTTTTACTAAGAAGGTATGATTAGAATTTATCGGACATGTACTATGAGCTGCTGTAGGATCACCGCCATTTGGGCACGGGTTACATGCTCTTTGGGGTTAATGTTCCCATGGCTGTCACATTCTAATAACCCAACCTCCCATGCCCACCCCATGGCTGTTGCCGAATCCGTATAGATACCGGTATTCATATAATTCACATAGTCATACAACATGACAGCCAACTGCTCTCTTGTGATCAATGTATCAGCATTCATTATTTGATCATTAGTTTTCATACCCAGCTTTTTCATGACGGAAATTAACATATCATTCGTCACCATAGAATTCGGATTAAATGTATCACCGGTACCTTTCATCAACCCGTTCATATATACATATCGTATGGGTTCATAAAACCGGTCACTTCGAGGGACATCTTTGAAAGCGATTGTTTGTTTTGCCAGACGGAGGGCGTTTGAAATGTTCAGCACACCATATCCGGATTGGATATCGTAACCCGTTTCCCCTGTATCGAGGGCGGATTGAAATAGCAGTTTACGAATTTCGACAGGTGTAAGATCCGGATTGCACTCAAGAAGCAATGCCGCAGCACCTGCCACGTATGCGGCTGAAAAGGAACTGCCGTTGATCAATTTGGGTTTTTCACCGTTGCTATTGGTGACAGCCGGTATATTAGCCCCGGGAGCCAATAGATTCACAGTGGAATTGCGTTGTGATATTAACGTAGCAAGACCGTCCTCACCGGCTGCTCCCACACCGATGACACTGTCATATGCCGCAGGATAGTAAATGTTGTCAGGTTCGGTGATGTTGTCGTTCCCCACAGCCGAAACAATCAAACAGTGATGTACTTCGGCATAAGCTACAGCTTCTTTTAAAAGAACGTCATCATAGGGGATTCCGGATGATAAAACGATCACATGACACTCGTATACATTCACTGCATCGTAGATGGCTTCGCAGATAGCAGCCACACCTCCGTTTTTAGGAACACCCGACACATATCGACTGTAGTAAACAAGGGGAACCAATGTAGCCTTCGGTGCAATACCTTGGATGCCCATGGATTGTGAACCTAGGATAATGCCTGCAATATGAGTACCATGTCCTACAAGGTCTTGCGTGTCATCATCCGGGAAAACATAATTTTTGCCCTCGTGTACTTGATCAACATCCAGATGCTTTGTGGATATTCCTGTGTCTATGACGGCTATCATCACTCCGCTACCGTCATACTCCTCAGTCATACCGACAGCAGAAAGGGGCCATTGGGCACCTTCTGCCAATGCCATGTTATGTATAAACAAAAAAAAGATCAGAAATATGATTGAGATTTTTATGTAGTTTTTATTCTTCCGCTTATATCCCATGGTTTACCTCGTTGCCATCAGAATATCACATACCTGCAAGGACATCAATAAACCGGTAAACAGTGAAATTAAGGATTGAAATAATAATTACCTTTACAAACTTCTGACAACCATTCAACGGGAAATTATCTATGAGATCTTTCAATCGGTGCCCAAATACAAGGTCAACAAACGATTCTATACCGGTAAAAGCTTGGACTTACAGGATACATTTCAACTGTTTGCAGACAAAACACAGCTGTATACGAAAACCCGGTTTGTAAACACAAAAGCGTACTGGAATTGCATATGGAAATAAACGAAACAACAACCGGTTAGAGGGTTAGTCTTAGGGATTTTTAATCCCGGAAAAATATCGGCATAGTTTGGTAGTGTTACCGGCTATGCCGATTTTTCTTTTTCTGTGGTGGAAGTAGAAACCGGTGGGTTAAACTCGCAAATGCAGTTATAAACGATTTTGATACGCTGTACTCATCATATGGAGCTTTCCTGTGATGAAAGAGTATTGAAAGAAATGGATGAAGATTAGGGAATTATTATTTATAAAAGAACAGAACATCCTTTTTGGGGGCGTCTTAGGGATTTTTAACCCGGATAAATGTCGGCATGGTACATATTATCAGCTATGTTGATTTTTCTTGTTTTGGGCTGGATGTAGAAACCGGCAGGTCAAACCAATTCAGTTAAATTGAGACAATAAATATGGCGGGGCAAAATAATGTCCCGCCGCTAATGGTTGATTACTCCTATCTATTCGTCAATCGGCAAGCTGATCCGGGAAGAATTCCTCAATGGAAATACAGTAGTCCGGAGGGCCAACTTCACTATTGTCTGCGAGAATTGAAATGGTGCCCAAATCAAGCTCCCCGTTGCTATCGATTGTCGACGTGACTTGAAGACTGAAGTTTCCTTCCATTTCTACGCCCTCATCGCTCGCCACATCCCAGCCTTTACCCAGATGATACATTGTCCAAATGAATGTCGCCACACATCCATTGTCAGTTATCGTTTCCTTATAATTTTTAATTTCGTAATGCAAGCCATCATAATACGGTGTGTATGCTTCGGTAAACAGTCCGGATAAATATGACATGATTTGTTCTTGTATGCTGAGCACTGCACCGCTTTCTAAATCAGGCTCATCGTTTACGCCTTCATCTGACCAGTTCACATTACCTGAGTTATCAACTATCGTCCACTTGCCGCTATCGCCATCTCGCGTCAGATAGAAGTATTGAATGACATTACCATCGCTCCTCGTTGTTCGTTCGTGGTTGTATTTAGCATAATAGGTGGCTTTAACGACGATAAAATGCTCTGCTAAATACTCGTCGCTCCAACCTCGCCGGTTGGCTATTACACCGCTGATGAACTTTTCCACGACACGCTCCGTCTCTGCCTCATCGACTTCAATGCTTTCGACTTCAATGCTTATCGTGTAGTCTTTGCCGACTTGGTTTTCGATTGCCGAGTGTACAGTTTCCGTCGGGCTTTTTGATGGTTGTTGTATCCATAGGTCACCGCCGGTAACAACATAAACGGTAAACGCACAGAGCAATAAGAAGGCGGCAATTGAGGCAGCCAAAACAGCATGCTTTCTATACAGCGACGAAACGTTTGATTTTTGGGGTCGCACCTTGGTTGGTTGCGCCTCAGTAATATACTTATCCGCAATATTCCCTATGGAATATATTAGTTTTTCATTTTTCATAACATTACACCCTCTCTTTCAAAATGAGATTTCAGTTCTTTTCTTATTCGGTGCAGTGCAGATTTTACATGGCTTTCGCTTATGCTTAAATGCTCTGCAATTATCTTAATTGGCATGAGATACCAATACCGTTGAACAAACATAATGCGTTTTTGCTTCGGCAGACCTTCAAGAAACTTGTCCAGTAACTTCACTAGTTCTTTTTCGTCTATTGCTTGTTCAACACCTGTTGTAGATGGAAGCACATCATCTAACTCTGATAGGGAAATTTTCATCTGCCCATGTCCACGTTTTTGGGCAATATATTTTTTAAATTTGTCCAACGAGAGATTGCGCGTTATCTTGCCCAGATAAGTCGCTAAACAATTTGGTCGTTTTGGTGGTATGGCGTTCCAGGCATTAAGATATGTATCGTTGACGCATTCCTCGGCATCTTGCTTGTCATGTAATATGTTGAACGAAATGGAATAACAGTATCGAGAATACTTTTTTGCGGTTTCACTGATGGCAACCTCGGCGCGTTCCCAATACAAATCAATGATTTCACTATCTTCCATATTTTCACCTCCTGTCGCGTATGTATCGAAAGACCTTTCATCCATATACACGACAAAAATCATATTTCGTGGCGCGGAAAAGTGATAAAGTGGATGTATGTTATAAAATTATATCACACATTTGAATTTATGATAGAAAAACCGCCCCTTTTGCGAGTGGCTTTTTGTTGTGGTCATAAAGAAAATATGTTATGATGATTTCATTATATTACCGTTGTGTATATCGCAAAAATCATATCACCCCTATGTAAAATCATTTTCGTAATTTATATAGCTTAAGGGGGAAAGGAGAGACTATATGGAAAAGGTTTAAAATACGGATGAAATAAAAGCAAAGTTGTTACCGATTTTTTAAGCTGTTCCTATTTATAAGGCTATTCTTTTTGGCTCTTACGCCAAAGGGAATCCAACTAGGCTAAGTGATATCGATATCTTCATTTACAGTAAAAGGAAAATCCGGGGGATAGACTTTTTTGGCGTTCTTGAAGATATTACTGAAGCACTTGATATTCCGGTCGATTTGATTGAGGCATCACAAATTATCGCCGGATGTCGTGTGCAACAAGAGATTGCAAAAACGGGGGTAGTGATTTATGAAAGAAAAGGTTATGTTGATAACTGATGCCATTCTAATTTAATTCACAATATCTAAAAGGGTTTTATTGAATTTGTTTCCAAACACCTTGATGGCCGGATTAATCAATGGGTTCCATGTTTCATCCATAGAATTAACGGCTATGGTACAGATGAGTTGATTACAAGAGGCATCCTTAAAAATCTAAGCGATGAAACCCGATGACAAATGGTGTGTTCCTCCGCTTGAAGAGAGTCGGTTAAAATTATATTTGTTTTCGTAAATCCCTAAGCCTTACTCCCATTATACAGCGGTTTGTTCTTTTCCTTTTTAAACATTATGCGAAAAACCGGAATATTTGCTGTTTAATATGATAAGAGAGGATTGGGGTGCTCATCCTATGACATCCTTGATCCCCATCGGAAATTCATATTTTAACCACGTCCAAAATCAGGAGTTCGTGTTTTTATCTATATGGACGGGTAAGGGAGAATGGCGACCATATATCCCACAGAGCAAATTACCGATCCGTTTGATAACAAACATTAAAGTGAAATAGTATATGTTTAGGCTTTTTAAAGCCGACGAAAGGAGCATTTCTATGTTTTTCGGAGTAGCAAGGGAGCTGATTACCCCCTATGTAAAAACCAACATTTCCTGTACCGGTAAATTCGGGGTACCTTTTGAAGGAATCCATGACGATGTTTATGTTAAAGCATTTGTCTTGGATGACGGAAAAACAAAGGCGTTGATTGTAGCCACTGATTTACTGTTCCATAACAGAAGCTTGAATCACCGGGTGGAAGAATATGCAGGAAAGTATAATGTGCCCAAGGAGAATATTGTCATCAATCATTCTCATAACCACAATGCCCCTTCATGTTTTGGTTATGATGACGAGCATGTTTCGCAGGCATATGAGGACTTTTTACAAGATCGATTGGAAAGATGTATCGACAGAGCTTTTGCCAATACATTTGAAGGTGAAATGTCCTACACTTCCATCGAGGAATTTTTCTTGAATGTGAACAGAAGACGACTCATGGCGGACGGTACCATTCAAAACCGCCCGAACCATATGGGTCCGAAGGACAGCATGATGGATGTCTTAAAGGTATGTGATAAAAAAGGAAGAATCAGAATCTTGTTGGTGTGCTATTCCTGCCATGCCGCTTTTTATCCGGATTTGTTGGAAATTAGCGCCGATTATCCGGGACGGTTGTGCCAAAGACTGGAGAATCAATTTTACGGTTGCACGGCCATGTTCCTGCAAGGATCCGGAGGTAACACAAAAGCCAATATTTCTTCAAGAGGCGAACGATTTATACAAATGCCTTATGAAGAAATCGATCATATGGCAATGATTATGGAAAACAAAATTTCAAAAGCGATTATTGAGGGTTCATTCATCAAGGAAGCTCTTGATTTAGGCGGTGTGACATTTGAAATTCCCATTGATTTAGAGCCTGCACCCATAGAGTACTTTGAAAAAGCTGTAGGACAAAGACCTTCAAAGCCCTTGTTAAGCCGCAATGCCGAAAGAATCATAAAAAACTACGATTATATGCCACACACAATTTATTTATATGCCGGTATATTGAAGCTTTCTCCGGATCTTTGTATTGCTCATACAGGAGGAGAACCATGTT
>CALCRE010000004.1 GCA_937894465.1 uncultured Clostridia bacterium | reverse complement strand
TGCTAAAAATAAGCCAGCATTATTTATATTAATATCTTAATATTTTGGTCGCTCTTATTGTCGATATCCCACAAAAAGACCCGTGCATCTTGTACAGGGATGTCGGCACCGGTGCCCACTTCATTAGTGGTAGCAGCACAAATCATTCTTGTTCCTTGAACGTTGTCCAAAACATAGACAGATTGGTCGTCCACAATGCCTCTCCATACCGTCATTTCATTTGTTATCGGATTCAATTCAGTCAGCGCACCGGATGTTTCACCATACGTGGGAACCGATGCAATGTAAATCATGTTATTAGCCGCTGTGATCATACCGGTAGGACGATTCTGGCCATATCCGATCTCTCCGATCTGCCTCGGATTATGGTTAGATTCAAGTCCGAAGTTCCATGGTTGTTTCGGGTCATAAACGGATATGATGGCTCCGGAATAACTGGCGATATATAATTTCCCGTCGTAATTGGTCATGGAATATATTTCACCGTCTGTAGTGGAGGGGTTCCCTAAATTCACAGTTTCATCGGTGTCCGGATCATAGCGAAACATTCTCAAAGGTAATGCAGAACTGCCGTAAATCATTCCGTCCGGTCCCTTGTGTACCATCCATAGCATCAATCCGGAAGATTCGTATTCTAACGGATGCTCTTGTATATTGCCGTCAGGTTGTTGAACAGTAAGGGATTTATTGGTCATGGCGATTAGTTTACTACCATTGTAAAAACGTTTTTCTGCAGGTTTGGCACTTTCAATATCAACTTCCTTTAAAGTCATATCTTGCAGGTCACCATCACACACCATAAAAGGTGCATCGTTAGCGAATTTAATAAAAATATCCCCTGTTTCATTCTTGTATATGGACAATGCACCCGGTTGTTTTTTCGGATATGGTATTACTTTTTTCTCTTTTGTTAGCGGGTCATAGATCGCAACTTTAACCTGTTTTGTTCCTAACACCGTAACCACTTTACCGGATTTGGTCATATGCGGGTTTCTACAATACAAGGATTCCTTGTCGAATCCACCCAAATCTTCGATTTGTTCGGTTTTCAAATCCATACGAAATAATTTTGCTCCGGAGAATGTGCTACCGTACACATAATCTTTTCCGTCATCACATAAGCCCATAATATAGGTTTCCCCCGGAAGCGCTTGTCCTAAGTCGGTAAATGTATCTTTTTTAATGTCGTATCGAAGAAGATGTCCTTGATAATATGTTCCCAAATAAACGCAATCATTGCTTGCAAGAGTACTGATCCATGCTCCCGCTTTACTGTTTATATCCGGAATGTTTCTTGCCCTGTATGAAGCAATTTTTTTTGTATCTATGTTGTATTTGAGAAACAATACTGAGTCCTCATACTGGGAAATGGAAAAATACACTGTGTTGAAAGTTCCCGTTTCATCAGGACCGATGAAATAGCTTTGCAACATCCCTTCTTTGACAGGCGCTCCTAAATCCTTAAACATAAGTGATACCTCCGTAGATTTTAGCTTGTTACAACTTATTGATCGACTTACACTTTATGATTATATCAAATATTAATCAGTTATACTTATCATTACATAGGATATCTACCGTACTCTTCCACGATGTCCGCCATCAATTTGATCCGAGCTATGCTAGTACCCGGGGGCACTTGATCTCCGGCTGATTGAACCAACCTGGGACTTTCTTTGCGTAAATCCAGCCATTTTTTTACATGCTCAATAAAATCCTTTTCCGTTGTTTGGGGTAACCACATATTTGGAGAAACCCCTCCGAATAACACCAATTCATTCCCTGCTTGTCGCCTTATTTCTTTAGGACTCAGATCTCCCCCCGGTGCAGGTGTACATGCATCAGCTACATCAACACCTGTTTTTGCAACCAAGCCGATGATGTTGTTCAACCGTCCGTCACAATGAGCTGAAACGGTCTTTCCACTGTCATGCAACTTATGTGCTATTTCTTTGTAGTGGTCGAAGCTATAGTGGGTAAAAAGCACCGGAGATTGTACATCTGAGGAAAGATTGTCTCCGAATAAAATATGTGGTGCAGGGGACTTACAATACAGGTCAATGAGTTCAAGATGCTTATTATTATAGGTATGTATATAACGCTGCACTTGCTCAGGGTAGTCATATAGTGCATAAACGGTGTTTTGAATCCCCATGTAATATGAAATAAGAGAACCTAATCCGGTATACCCCACACTAGGAAATCCAAGTCCGATGTCTTTTGCAGCTTGTTCTATCAAATCCCAGTTTTCATATTGTGGTATAAAACGCTTTCGTTCCATGGCATATGTCAAGATTTTGAGGTCTTTTATCGATTCCACCATGAGCTTGACAATATCCCAGGAATAACTGACGGGATTCCATTTCCGTTCCATTCGAACGTCGCCTATAGGCGTTGTGAAACATTCAATGGCTTTATCACCGACAATGTCTCTCTCCCTTTTGACACCACCTTCATAAACCTCTTGATGGAGTGTTCCGGCTTCTATGTACCAACCGGCCTTTACCTCCTTATGCAGATCAATCATTTCTTGAGTTCTATTGGTTATGGCAAACAAGTCCCATGGTTTTCCCCATTGAGATCGAGCCCAATGCCCCAAGTCAGCAAACCAAGGAACACGATCCGGTGTCTTATGATTTAAGACTGCCAGGAGTCTTTCCCGTTCATTCATACAATCATCTCCTTGTTTGTCAATCCTCTGAATATTGAATACGGACATACTCTATGGACGTATGATCACAATTTTCTCCGGTATAATAGTATGCAAGCATTTCCCTGTCGTTTAAACGTAACAAAGCAGGATGTCCCACAGAAAAACGATACATTTCTTGCCACGCCTCCTGCATGCTGACCTTACAGCTGTCCTGGCCAACCGAATTATTGTCATAGACAACAAGTGATTCATCATATGGAATATCATATCCTTTACAGGTACGCACCGTAATGACGGGGCTTTTTGTTCTGTTGATATCCACTGTGGCAATCCGACCGTCATATAGTTCCACCGGTCTTCCCGGTTGACCATATATTTGTGTATCACGGAATCCGCTCCATGTCTTTCCTCCGTCACGACTTATTTTTGAATGGATGTTCAGATAACGATTGTGGAGTCCATCCAGTGTCCAGAAGTAGTTTACAATGGTGTTTCCATCATTCATCACATTAGGACGTTGATCCCAATAATACATATTCGGCACTTCGGTAACCTTTGCCACATCACCCCAAGTCAATCCTCCGTCTTTTGAGAATATCATGGCAGATTTATGAATCCATTTAGATGTGTCTCCAATACTTTTATTTATTTCGAAATGACATACCACGGTGCCGTCATATAACAGAAAAGGTTGTCCGGTCAATGGAACCGGGTCAATTATGGGGTCAGTATCCATTAAGTAAGGTTCGGACCAAGACAAACCTTGGTCTTTAGAAAAACTGTAAAAAATCCGTGTATCTTTTAATGTCTCATTTTTTTCATCATAATACGGTTTGGATGTATCCGAAACATCCACCCAATTACATAAAAGTAAAACATTTTTACTGCCAAGAGACAATGGATAAGAAATGCGACACTGACCGGGTACTCCGTCAATATCCGGGAGTCTTACAGGTTGGTAAGGCTCTGACCATGTTTCACCTTCGTCGTCTGTCCACATCATCATGGATTGCACCTGTGCGCAATCCCCTTTGATTTGTGATGCTTTAAAGGTTACCAACCATCTTCCGGAAGGTAATATCTCAATGCATGGAAAAGTTATGCTGTTAAATCGGATATCGTCAACAGGTTTCGGTATGGTTCCTCTGCTTAATATTTTCATTTTAACCCTTTCTAAATATCAACCGTTTTATTTCATCAGCCATTCTTCATCAAAGACAGCAAAATCAAGGTCACTTGTGGGAGGATATACACTGCGGTAATGACTTACACCCAATAAAATACGACCGTCGTCCAGCTGTATAACTCCATGATTGCTCAGTTGGTTCGTTCCGGTCTCATCTGAAATCACTTTAGGTTGACTCCATGAAGCTCCCCCGTCTTCGGATAAAGCTACAACCAAAGGATGCCTCGGGTATTGGGTTACCGATGAGGTATTATTCCAAACAGCCAACAGATTCCCGTTCTTTAATTTGATCATTCTAGTCATGGATTCCGGTGCCGTCAAAGGAGACGGCTGAGAATCACTCCATGTAAGACCTCCGTCGGTGGAAAATGTCTGATAAACAAAGCCTCCTTTGGTCCTGAACAATGCAATCAAGCGATCCGACCCTATTTCAGCCATCTGGATTTCCATGACACCCCGTGGTGTGTTTGATGTGATTTCTCCGCTTCGAACCCAAGTTTCTCCCCCGTCATCAGATAAAAGACAAGCTCCTGTAAAATGCTGAACCGGCTTGGATAAATCACCTATTCGTGCAGGATCCATGAATGTGAAAGCCGCAATAATGCGACCGCTTGAAAGTTGAATAACATTGTCGATGGATCCGTAAAACTTTGTACCGGGCAATTCCTTACCACCGGAAATCAAGCTCCAAGAGATTTCGTTACTTTGGTTAAATGTAACACCTCCGTCTTGGGAAAACCTCAAGAATATCCGTGTACTGCTTTTAAAATAGTTACTGCCTTTTAAAACCTTGTGTTGCTTTTTATCTACTTCAATGTGGTGTCTGGTGCGAGTGCTAAACATTAATGTTCTTTCCGATCCGGCCAGTCGGAGCATATGTATAAAATATGGAACACCTCCGAGAAAATCCGCCATAAAAACCTGGGGATCCGACCACGTGACACCGTAATCATCTGACAATGAAAAAAGCTTAACTGCATTTCCGGAACACTCATCGAAATCATATGCACTCCAATACATCATGACACTGTGATCGGTATATTGGTAAAACTTTGGCTCTTGGTGAAAGTCACTGCCGATACCACCTCGGATAAACTGATAATAGGAGAGCTCTCCCGGTTTGTAGTTCATTGGTTTAATTGATGCGATCTTCATATAATCCTCCATTTTTGCTGAAATATATTACATTACAATAATCGTTGAAAACCGGTGTGATGTACCGGACCTTTAAACTTCTCTTCCAAATTGCCTGCTTTTATATATTTGGACAACTCATGGAATACTTCCTCTATGGCCTTTCCATATAAATCAATAATGTCATCAGTGTGTGCCAATGTCAAGCTCATGGATACTCCTGCCAGAAAACCTCTCTCCAACATCAATTGTGTGTATAATGTCTCCAATTCTTTTGATAACGAATGTTGGAACTTAAAGTGTGCAAGGCATGGGTAGCCATCATCAAAGTCAACAGGTAAATTATATTGCTTACCGAACCGCTTCCAATATTCCAAAACTTTCTCTCCCGATTTGTTAACAACCTTTGCAACATCAAGCCTTTCCAGTTTTTCAATAGTGGCTAAAGCCGCCACAGGGCCTACACTTTCGGTCCAATAAGTACTGGAGATGAAAGATGCAATCGCACCTTCCATGGCTTCTTTTGTTCCAATCACCGCAGCTATAGGATGACCATTTCCCATAGCTTTCGCAAATATGGCCAAATCCGGATTGACTCCTAATTGTAAATGGGATCCGCCGAAGTTTCTCCGCCAACCGATCGTAATCTCATCAAAGATTAATAATATACCCCTTTTTCTCGTTTCATTTCGAATATGTTCCAAATATCCTTTTTTCGGATCATGATACCGACAAGGTTCCATAATGACTGCCGCCAATCGGTCTCCATATTGATCTATCACACGATCAAAGGCTTCCTTGTCGCCATAAACAAATGTTGTTGCCGTATTTCTCAATTCAACCGGTACACCCAAAGGATCTAACCCGGAAAGCAAGTGTCCTCTTAATGCATCATTTTCTCCAAGGTTGGCCGCTAAATACCAATCATGCCATCCGTGATATCCGCATATTGCAATCATAGATCGATCTGTTACCGCCCTTGCTATTCGAACTGCAACTGTGGCAATTTCTCCTCCGCAACGTGCAAACCTTGCGCCTTTAGCCCAAGGATGAATTTCAAGCAACTTTTCCGCCAAATACACTTCTTCCGGAGGATTTAATGTGCTCATACTTCCCAAGTTGATTCTTCTTGTGACGGCTTTTGTCACATCTTCATCCCTGTATCCTAAAAGACATGAACTGACACCGTTAATAGACATGTCGTAATAATGGTTACCGTCTAAATCCCACACTTCACAACCCCGTGCTTCTTGAAAATATGCAGGCCACAGTTTCGGAGCAAACTGTTCCGGTCGTTTACTTAAAAGTTGAGTACCTCCCGGTATTATTATTTTTGCACGATCATACAAGTTTTGCGTTCGGTTATTCATCTTCTTCGTAATATTTAAAAGATCATAGGCATTCCCATAGAAGATATTGTTAAGATCTACCCTTGACAAACCGAAAAGATCCACAGCTTCTTTCAAAGCTCTTAAAGACTCTATGCACACAATGGCAGGCCGGTACGATATATTAACTTTATTATTGTTAATCACGTCATTTTGAGTCCACAAGAATCCGTCTCCTACAGTTACACATCGTGCGTTTACTTGTGATATGGGAAAGTCGCTTCCCCATAAAAGCTTGGAAGGACCGAATTCTTTTAGAATAGCCATGATTGGAGCTGATTCACAAATCCCTGACATATCAAACCAAATATTTTGTATTCCCCGAAGAGATGCGATTCCCCGTTTTGTGTTTAGAGCATGGAACCCTCTTCCTGCGTGAGCAAGAATAAGCTTCATCCCGGGATAACAATTACATTTCTCCTTGATGACTTTTAAATTATCCGGATCAGCAAGAGCTTGATCCTTTACAATATGTAACATTATAATTCGGTTTTTCTTATGAGCATCTTCCCAAACCCATTCAGGAACAAAAGACCGTATGGAAGCTTGGGTAATCGGTTGTTCATTGCTAAACATATAGTAAGGTTTATAACCACATATTTGAGGGTGATCCATGTGCTTTTTCACATATACCGGCATTTCTTCGGTCATGGGAACCATCAATAACCCCTTGGATTTCGGAGCTTTATTTAACTGATCAATCAAAAAATCATTAGCCAATTCTATGTCACACCCGGTAACCGGATATGGCATAAACAATCCCCCCTCAGGTTTGAACCCGAATACCGATGCCATACATTGTTGCCAAGTATCGATTCCCGTTACTTCGGGACATTCAGACAAAAAGGTTGATAAAGGCGGGTTAAAGTTGCTTGTCTTAAAGATGTGAGCATGTGCATCAAAGACAGACCCGGGTAAGAAGCCCGTTAGTTCGTCAAGTATCGCCTTATTATGAGATGTTGTACTATCCACAGGAGAAAAGTTGCATATTTTATCCAATGTATTCTGTCCTTTCATGTTATTGATCCGTAATATCTTTAGAAAATCCGTTTAGCAAATTGCGAAACGGATTTTCTAATTAATGTGACACAATCATGATAATTTTTGTAATTATTCGAGTCCACTGTAATATTTGAAGGTTTTTATATCATCGCTGTTCCAGATTTCCACCCAATCCTCCAAACCTGCGGCATAAATTTGTTCAATGTATTGTTCCCACTCGGTGTCTATATTAGCAATTTGTCCATCCCAGACTCTTGCGTTAAAATCATCACGAACAGCAACAATCTGATCAATGGTTTCTTCTCTTAATGCCTTGAACTCCTCATATTTATCACTCGGCATTGTAAACGGGTCATACAGTTTGTCAGGTCTGATCCATAAATCTTCATTATACCAACCGCCATGTTTTTCCCAGTAATCGATAAACTGTACATGATGAGCATCAAAATTGAATACAGCTTTTAAATTGTTCATAAAATTAACGTTACCGAACTGACCGAAAGTCTTGGTACCTTTTCCCGCATACTTTGCCGGAATTTTCTCTGCATCAGTTAAAATAAGCGGACTGTTAAATGGTTCAGCGTACCATGTATAATGAACTCCCTCAATCCCCCATTTGTATCTCATCCAATCATCTCCAAAGTAAGAATACTCCAAAAGTTGGAAAAGCCTTATTAATTTTTCATCAGATATGTTACCGATGGTATAATTCATACTACTCCAATTGAACGCTTGATAAGGAGCATATTTTCCTTCACCTGCAACAGGAGTGATTACAAAAGTGGCTTCCGGATCTACATTAAGCAAAATGGCTGCCGGAGGCCATTGATCACCGTCTCCGTATCCTAAGCCTAAAACTCTTGGAGCACCAAGGGTATTCATGAATCCGGTCTTTCCGGTATTCCATATGGCTCTTAATTCCAAATGGTATGCATCCACTCCGGGGATCCATCTCATATAGCCTTTATCCAGCATTTCATTTAAAAACAGAAGGTTGTCTTTATAGGGTGTGTATGCATAATATGGTACATAATCTCCGGTTACAGGATCTTTGTAAAAATGGCTACCATTCATATCAAATCCGAACATATTGTAAGAAATATATCGGTCATATGCAGAGTTGGCAAATGCTGAACCATATGTATCATCAACTCCATTTCCATCCGGATCATCTTCCGTGAATGCCCTCAGGATCTCCTTTACTTCCTCTATGGAAAACTGTGTCGTTGAATAGAACATCCTGTTATTCCATTCATCAGGTCTTACGACACTGATCATCGGTTCAAGATTCTCAAATTCGTAACCAAGCGCTTCCATCCAATCAAGTCTCAACATTGGAACCCAACCACTCATATATGCCATGGGGGTATACATTGCCAAACCATAGTATTCATCTTCTTTCCCTTCAACGAGATTGAATTTAAATCCTAAAGGTTCATTAGCCAACAAATTGTAGTAGCTAGGATAGTATTCCTGAATCATCTTTAGTGGTATGGTTCTGCCTAATCCGTTATCATACAAGTATTTACCGGTTGTATAATAAAAACCATAATCCGGAACATCTCCGGCTGCAAGCATCATTTGCACCTGCTCCATATTGTTGGAATCAATCAATACATTCCACATCTGCAAATCAATATTGAATTTCTCCTCCAGCTCTACTTCATCCCATCTTCCTTCTTCATACAAATGAGATGAATAGGTTCCGACCAACCAAGTGATTTCCATTTTTTCTGCAAACGGATTTTCAATCTTGGCTGTTTCAGTTGCCTTTGTTGTTGCTGCTGTCGTTGTCTGTGCCTTTGTTGTAGTAACTTCAGAAGTTACACCCTTTGTTGTTTGGGCGGTTGTTGTTGTAATATCCGGGTCTTGAGTTTCAGTCTGTGCAGAACATGCAGCAGTGCTTATGAAAACAAACACAAGCATGAAAATAAACAATCTTTTTGTCAACATACCATAATACCTCCTTAATTTTTGCGTCTATTCGCCGCTATGCCATTACTTATACTTCTTTCTAGCATAATTATATGTGCTAAATCATAGTTATAAAATGGTATTGTAAGACTAATTTGTTAAACCTATGTCCGGTTTTAATAATATCCAGATTTCTGGGCTAGAATATTTCATTTCCAGATTTTTTCATATATAATGGATTCAAGACCATTCATTTTAAAGAAGGTGATCATATGATAAGCAATGATATAACGCAATTTAAAGATATGGAAATATGCGTCGACATCGGAAGGATACGTTTTTTTATTATGTTGGACAGTAACTTTTTTAATGAAAAACATATCTTATCTTTTCTTCGACACAAGCATGGCGTATTTGAAATCTTTTTTATTAAGAATGGCAAAGGGAAAATGACGATACGAAACCAAGAGCATGATTTGAAGAAAAATCATATCTACTTTGTAAACAAAGGATCCTTTCATAAACAGTTGTCCACCAATACCATTGAAGGTTACTCTTTTCAACTTCGTTACGAAGTTTTCGAGACAACCGAGCACCGAACCCAAAGTGGTGAAAGCGAACAGTTTCTTGAAAAAATAAAAGGTTTGGACGATTTCATACTCGAAGACAAGTATGATAATTGTAGTATCATTGAAAAGATCCATCAGGAAATGGCTGATCAAAGTTTTGGATTTTACACAAAAATTCAGACATACTTTACACAAATCATTATCAATATATTACGCTTATGTTACCCGAAAAACGGAAACAAAAAAGTGCTTGCCAAAAAAAATGTTGATCAATCCAGAACTAAAATCATTGATAACTTTATTTATGATAATTTTAATACGAATTGCTATTCATATGATCTCGCTAATTTATTGGGAGTTAGTGAACGACAATTAAACAGGATCTTAAAAGAAGAATATAATACAGGTTTCAAACAAAAAATGTTGGAAATGCGAATGGAAGTCGCTATGGACTATCTGCTTCATACTGATTTTAACATTGATCAAATCAGTGAAATGGTTGGATACAACGAACCATCCAATTTTAATGCAATTTTTAAGAAGAAAATAGGTGTTTCACCCGGGCAGTATCGTAAATGTCATGTTGAAAAAGATGGAAGCAAATTGAATGAAAGGAGTATGTGAATGACACTGTTGAATATACCGTTTCCGAACTTGCCAACTATTTGGGGACATGTCCGGCGATGAGGGCGTTGCAATCATTGTCAATAATTCATTCGACAAAGAAGGAATTTTCTTGGAGCTGTTTAAATCTTTCGATTTATCAGATGACTTTTCACCAAGTTTACAAGTGGTTAAGATAATTGATTAATATTAATATCATTTTTGAAAGGGGTTAAAAACATATGCCGTGTGATCAAAGTTCAACCTGTTTATATGCAGGTGTTGCAAAGCGTGACATCAGCACTCATGCCCAAAACGTCAGTGTAAACGATCCTTTATACTTGAAAGTTTTGGTTTTGGATGACGGAATTAGAAAGGTAGCCGTCATAGCAATGGATACAGTTGCTATTGGCGGGCCTTATGATGTAAAAGATGACTTTTTAGAAAGATTAAAAACTCTTGTCAAGCAGGAATTCGGTATTCTTGATGTAATGTTGAATGCAACCCATTCACATACAGTAATGCCCATGTTATGCGATGATCGCGAACAACTTCAAAAAGCCATTGAAGCCGTCAGGGAAGCATGCAGCGATATGGTTCCGGTCAAAATAGGATCAGGAACAGGATACGAAGACTCCATTATGATTAATCGAACTCTTCGATTAAAAAACGGAAGTCATTGGACCATACGACAAGCCAACCCTTGCCCGCCTGATCATGAAGTCGAAAGCTTAGGCCCTGTGGATCCCCAAATCGGAATACTTCGAGTGGACAGGTTGGACGGAAGTTCATTGGCAGTCGTATACACTTTTTCCTGTCATCCCTTACTAGGTGTTCCGGACGGAAGCATAACAGCTAATTTTCCAGGCTTTGCATCTAAAGTAATTGAAGAAAACTACAATACAACAGCGATATTTTTACAAGGAACCGGAGGAGATGTAACGGAAGTTTTATATAAGGATATCACCCGACCTATGGATAGTAAACCGGTAGGGCAAACATTGGGACTTAGCACATTGAAAGCTTTGAAAGATATTCCTACAGGAAATGTTACCATGAACCATATCACCGAATCCGTCCAATTTCCCCGCAGAACGGATATACCTATGCGGATCGAAAATTTACAATATGAGCGAAACATTCTATTAAAATCATTGATAAATACAAGTTTGAACTTTAGGTCTTTTCTCCCCCTCTACATTAAATATGCGTTAAACCCTGATTATCCCTCTGATTATTCTTACCGGTATATGCATGAAGAAGCAAGAGGGGTAAGGGAACTTCGTAGGTTGGATCAACTCAATAAACAAAGAATTGATAAGTATCTTAACAATATAACCATCATGGAAAAACTGGCAAGAATAGAAAACAATATTTCTACATTGGAAACATATTTAAAACTAAACGAAGAGTCCGGTGAAGATACCATATCAGCTGAAATCCACGGCATTCGAATAGGAGATTTTGTTATGGTAACTTCTCCTACTGAAACCTTGGTGGAAGTCGGTTTGAACATTAGAAAAAGTTCACCCTACGAAAAGACATATGTCATTTCGCCTTCGAATGGTTATATGCAATATGGTGCTCCGGAATCCTATTATGACAAAGGTGGGTATGAGGTGACAGAATGCATGCTCGGATCAGGTTGGCAAAAGATTTATGAAGAAAAAGCCATGGAGATCATAGGAAGGTTATAAAAAAGCGGCAGATCATCTGCCGCTTTTTTTATAATTTCTTTTAAACTTTTTAATATTCTTCTCTTTTTCCGAATTCGGCATCTTCCACCCATTCGTTTGCTCTGTTCACCAACTCGATTCAACCGTCAAATAAATCGTAATGCTCTTTTTCTTGCTTGATCAAGTAATCAAAAACTTTCTTTTCTTCCGAATCAGTAGCTTTGTTATACTTTTTAGTATATAAATCAATACTCTTTTGCTCGTTCTTCAAAGCTTCCCTGTAGGCATCAAGCTGAGCCGGTACATCAGTAGTTTCAACTTTAAAGGCCTTACCGAGCTTGAATATTTTTTGTGCACCGGTTAGCGCCGTACTGTCCTTTAATTCGTAAGGTAATCCTTTTAGCTTGCTTTCCAATATTTTTGCATGGTTCACTTCTTCATCCGCAAGAGCTCTGAATACCACTTTCAAGCCTTCATCTTTACTTAATTCAGCTTGTTTCAAGTAATAGTCCCTGCCTTCGTACTCCAATAGAATTGCAAATTGCAAACCGTTCATGATTAGTACCTCCTCATATTTTAAGTTGTGTTTTGATCCTCTCAATAGCTTTTTCGGTATTTTCTCTGCTGCCAAATGCAGTCAAGCGGAAATAACCCTGTCCGCAGGGTCCGAATCCCACTCCGGGTGTACCGACAATGTTCACTTCCTTTAGTAACTTGTCAAAAAATTGCCACGAATCCATTCCGGCAGGAGTCTTTAGCCAGATATAGGGAGCATTAATACCACCGAAAACGGTAAGACCGGTTTCAATCAACCCTTCCCGAATGATAGCGGCATTAGTCATATAGTAGTCGATTATAGCTTTTATTTGCTCTTGCCCTTCCTTGGTATAAACAGCTGCAGCACCTTTTTGAATAATATAAGGTGTACCGTTGAATTTTGTAGTTTGCCTTCTGTTCCACAGTTTGTTCAAAGACACCGGCTTGTTGTTCTCATCATATCCCATAACCGTTTTTGGAACAACAGTGAATGCGCAACGGGTTCCTGTAAAACCTGCATTTTTGGAAAAGCTTCTAAATTCGATCGCAACATCTTTAGCACCTTCTATTTCATAAATGCTGTGAGGTACATCCTCTTGTGTAATATAGGCTTCATAGGCTGCATCATACAGGATCACCGCTTGGTTTTCCCTTGCATAATCCACCCACATTTTTAATTGATCCTTGGTCAGCGTCATTCCGGTAGGATTGTTGGGGTAACACAAATAGATGATGTCAACCTTTTTCTCCGGTAATTCCGGTTGAAAATTGTTTTCCGCTGTGCAGGGCAAATAAACAATATTACTCCATTTTCCATCCCCGAGGGTTCCGGACCTTCCTGCCATAACATTAGTATCCACATAAACAGGGTAAACAGGGTCTGTTACAGCGATGGTATTATCAATTCCGAAGATTTCCTGGAAGTTACCGGTATCGCTTTTAGAGCCGTCACTTATGAACACTTCATCGGTACCAAGTGTGATTCCTCTGGACATATAATCAAATTCAATCACTTTTTCAATTAAGAATTCATATCCTTGCTCCGGACCATAACCTCTGAATGTTTCAGCCTTGCCCATTTCATCCGTTGCTTTGTGTAATTCTTCAATGACTTTACCCGGCAAGGGCTTGGTCACGTCCCCGATACCCAGTTTAATGACTTGTGCATTGGGGTTTTGAGTTGTGTACTCTTTTACTCTACGAGCTATTTCCGAAAACAAATAACTTCCCGGTAGTTTTAAATAATTTTGATTAATCTTAGCCATATATTTCTCCCTCTATATTTTACTTATATCGATTTCACCGTGATAAACCTCAGTGGCAGGACCGGTCATAAACACACGGTTGGTTGTTTCATCCCATTCAATGGTTAAGGTTCCTCCTAATAAAATCACATCGGATTTTCGCTCACTGAACTTGTTTAAAACAGATGCAACCAAAACAGCACATGCACCGGTGCCGCAGGCTAACGTTTCTCCTGCACCTCTTTCCCATACCCTCATTTTCAACACAGTGGGGCTGATGACTTGGACAAACTCCGCATTGATTTTTCTCGGGTAAAGGCGGTGGGTCTCCATGGCAGGTCCATATTTATACAGGTCAAAAGAATCCGTGTTTTCCACATAGGAAATTGCATGAGGGTTTCCCATGGAAACACAGGTGACATGAAATGTTCGATCCAGTACCTGAACCGGTTGATTGACAAACAGTTCCTTATTTGATTTTACCGGTATATCCGTAGGGGTTAATATGGGTTCTCCCATGTCTACCCTGACAGAATCCACTTTATTGTCTTTTGTTTGTAAAACAAGATACTTGATTCCCGCTAAAGTTTCTATACTCAATTGTTTTTGATCGGTCAACCCGTGATCATAAACATATTTTCCTACACAACGAATGGCATTTCCGCACATTTCTGCTTCAGAGCCGTCGGAGTTGAACATTCTCATTCTAAAATCAGCTTTTGAAGAAGGCATGATTAAAACCAGTCCGTCCGAACCGATTCCAAAGTGACGATCCGAGACAAATTTCGCAATTTTAGACGGATCATTCACTTTCTCTTCAAAACAATTTATATAGATATAATCGTTACCTGCACCATGCATTTTTGTAAATTTCATATAATACTAGGCACGGAAACCCATCACCTTTAGGCGGTGGGAGGAAGTG
>CALCRE010000003.1 GCA_937894465.1 uncultured Clostridia bacterium | reverse complement strand
TATAATCTGGTATATATGGTTCTCTAGTTTTCTAGGGTTTAGCAATTACCTAGATAATATCTCTGACTAACTTTATATATGTAAGTTTTATAGGTTCGTTCTCCGGTATTGTAATAGGTGGTTTACCTTGTTTTCTAAAAGTCCAATGGCTACTGCCACTTCTTGGTTTTCTACCTTCGTATCCGTAGGCCTCCAATAATTTCTTAAGTTCTGAAAACCTTACTCCTCTGGACAGAGTAGTGATCTTAGATATTAGTTATTCCCATTTAGACAGTTTCATCACTTCCTTTTTTAAATTATACCATGGTACCGTATATGGTGTCAATTACTGAATACACAAATAATTAAATGACAGACGAAGAACGAAAGACACTTGTAAAATCCTATCTTGGCAAATAAGTAAACGTGAAAATCGACCGACCAATAGGTAGTATTCATCCTGAACGCAATAATTTGATTTATCCGGTCAACTACGGATCTGTACCTGAAATCATAGGAGGTGACGGGGAGGAGCTTGACGTGAAGGAATCAATCACAGAATTCGCCGGAAGAGATGTGGGTATTATTTACAGGGAAAACGATGTTGAAGACAAGCTTGTAGTTGCACCGGATGGCATGAAGTTCACTCAAGATTAAAACGCTGAATTCTATCCGTTAGGTATGTTTTTTAAGTACAATGGCTAATGCTACACCTCGGTTATTCAATAGATTCTTTAGCTCTGAAGTTCTTACTTTAAGTTAATTCGTGAGCTTACTTATGTGTTCATAACAAAAGTCAAGCAGTTTGTCCTTATCCGTCATTTCATCCAAATCCCTTTTCATCTTTTCCGCAGTCGTCGCCATAGGATCATCAAATAGCTTGATGATGGAGTTGTAGATATAGTCGGATCTTTTTTCCATAATTTGATGAGTGCCAAATGCCATATTCAAAGAACTATATGTATTATAACGGTCGCTGTGGGTCGATTCGAGATAGCAGTATAAAGGCGGATAGATCGCTTTCGGAGCCATACGCAGGATTTGTTCCGACTGATCCAATGAAGTATTTTCAAAGGGAAAGAAGCGGTCGGAAAAATTGGCAATGAGGTTGTGGAATCGGTACACGGAAGGATGTTGTTTATTATCTTTTTTATAATAAAGATTTCCCTCCGGCGTAAAAAGGTAATTTGTATATTGGCCTCCGGTTACACCGAACGTCAGTAGATCGGCAATTTTTTCGTCCGTAAACAACCAATTGACGAAACTCAACGCTTTCTCCGGTTGTGTGCAAGTACTCGACACAAGGATGAGTTGGATACTGTCTATCGAACGAATGACCGGTACACTGTCATCGAAAACAAACATAGTGTAGTTGTTCCATGGAATTTCTTTCGGATAATCGTCGTATTCGAAAAGATAGTTTGCGGTTATAAAAACGTCGTTAGATAAAAACATACCCGGTCCTTTTTCCGAGAAAAGAGGATCGTAACCCATTCCCCTTTCTTGATGCATGAAATAGGATTGATCAAAAAAACGAGCGAATTCATCAAAAAAATAGTCTAACAAGTTTGTATCTTCGATGAGAAGCGGTTTGAAATTTTCATCGTCCAATTTACAAATAATGCTTTGCTTATCATAAAAAAGGTTATATCCTGCATAATAACCGGCTCTTATTGTCGTTTCACCGAGCAGTGTTCTATCATCAATTAATATTCGGTTTTGTTCATGGATACCTTCTTGGGCATTCATCGTTTCCATTAACTCGTATAGCTCGTCGTAGTTGCCGATCCCTTGGACATTATACCGGTTTACGATATTGTTTCTTACCATCAATGTCGTATGACTGATATCCGGTATCCCGGCATAAAGAGCAAGAATTTTTCCCCGCCTTGTGACCATATCCATGATATAGTCCAAACTTTTCATGTGATTATAAACATCCGGACAATAAGCCCCAAGGTAGGGCGATAAATCCATATACATATCAAAAAAATCTTCATTCCAGTAACCAAGAGGTTTAAAGTTCCCAAGCTGACCATAGTCACACACTCTTGTGGGAAAAATCAAATCATAATCTAAACCTGCTTGAAAAGCTGCAGCATATTCGTTTTCTGTTTTATCTTGGGGATAAGTGATAAATTCTACGGAGTACCCGAACTTTTCTATGCAAAGCTCGCTTATTTTGTTGAACAAGTTTTGGTAAAAAAGTTCACCCGTAAGACCGGCGACGTAATAGGGAATACCAAAATTTTTGTATCGGCTATGCAGTAGAATCTTAATCGGTTTTTCATCCAAAATATTCTTTTCACCTACATTAAAATCAACAGTATTCTCTTGGATATTATTATTTGTCTCTTTGCAACCGGTAAACAATATCATACATAAAATTATAAAGTAAACGATTAGTTTTTTCATAAATACACTCACCAGTTTAAATTTATGTTAGTATCTTAAGCAAAGACTACCAACTTCAATTATATTACACCTATATTTCCGTGAGCAAATGCCCACAGGGTAGGTGTTTAAACTTGCCCTTTCGGAAGGGCGTAGATTGATCTTTTCTTTAAGCGAGCTCCACTTTTTCTTCGATTTTCTAAGTGCGATACACTGTTATTACGCTAGTTTCAGCTGCAACACCCATTCGAACCTATGGGAGAATGAGTACTGCAGCGCTCTAGTATAATATATGCAGATCATTCTTGTCATCCATAATTATTTAATACGGACAGACACTAGAGTAGCAACCATAGCAATAGCATAGATGGGTGCTGTCAAGAAAAATTGTGTGCTCAGGATAGGATGGACATTCCGAAACAGTGTACACATCGACGTAATAGCCACCTTTTGGGCATGTAGTGTGAGGGAAGAAATATCCATATATCGAACCGGAGCAAGAAAGAATATTGGGTCCCCCGCATGACGGGCATTGTGCCAAAACAATGCTAAGAGACGACATAGATAAGATCAAAACCAACAAACCAACAAAAAATCTTTTCTTCATTATTAAAGACCCGCTCAAAAATGTTTTCGTAAAATCCAAAGAGCGCAAGTAAGCTCGCATTAAGACTCATTGTTTTCAATTCGTTCTTGAATGTTCATTTAATTCTAATAAAGCGAAAAATTTCGTCGTGCATATAGACACTTATAACTTTGAAAATGTAGTTCTTTTCATCTATATTACATCGATTTTTATGCTTATTACCTTTGTTACATAAGCATTGCCTACCTTTATGTAATTGATTTATTATTATGACACTAGCCACTGACACCTATTATATAACATAAATTGGCAATGTCAATATATATTTTAATTAATATTATCTTATTTTACATCTTAAACCAGCTATTAATCTTCAAAACGCACTGTTTCACTTTCGTCTGCACTTACAGGATAAGGGGTACCTTGTAATTTAGTTTATTTTAAAGTTGGACGATATGTGTATGGAATATTGTGAAATCCTGCTTCCATATGATTAAATTAGTTTAAACCAATCTAGGGGAGAACATTATGCCGATCATAAGACCTTTATCAGATTTACGAGACAACTATGAGGATATATCGAGAATTGTCTACCAAAGTGGTGAGCCTGTGTTTTTCACAAAGGATGGTTATGTCGACCCTATCCGCAAGCGCTTTTCACATCAAAAAGTATTTTCCGACATTCGCCATAGGTTACGGAAGAAGTGAGCTGCTTGACAAACTAACCATGTTGAGCATAAGGAAATACAATCTTTGCGGCTTTTTTATCCTTGACACGGTGCTATATTTTGGCTAAACTGGTCATAATGTGATGAGCACATGATTATATAAGATTACTACAGAAAAAATGTACTCATTTTTCTGTGGAGAAGTGCATATATATTTTAATAACAAGCTTATCGGGTTAGGTACAAACATGGTTGTTTGCACCTATTAAAAGGGAAGCAGGTAAAAAGCCTGCACGGTCACGCCGCTGTATGGAGAAGCGTCATTCATATCCACTGCTTAGTTGCGGGAAGGGAAGAAACGCTGTGAATCCGAGTCAGAAGACCTGCCCGGTAAAAAGATGCAATGTAACTCTACGAGCGATGGAGAGCATACGAACTATAGTAATATGTATACTTTCCTTGCTGAAATTTTTCGGCAAGGTTTTTTACTTTTATCATTACTTTTCTTTGTTAGTTTCCATTGCCGTCGATATATAAAGGGAGGTTCATAATGAAAAAATTGATCAGTTTATTGCTGGCCGTGGTCCTGGCAGTCTCTATGATGCCGGTGGCTTTTGGCGCATCAACACAGGACATCACTGTGGAAATCAACGGAGAAGCCATTGACTATATTGACGCGGTTGCATATGAAGACAATGGAGTGTTAATGGTTCCTTTGCGATTGGTATGCGAGCAAATAGGAATTTTTGTAACCCAAGACCCGGTTGACAAGTCCATCAAGGTTCAGGACGGATACAATACATATTCATTGGCAAACGGAAGAAGAACAGTGTATACCAATGACAACTACTTTGCCAACAAAAGACCGGTGGTCATTCAAAACGGCAGGACTTATGTATCTTTGGATTTTTTTGAAAGATTAAAAGGTCTGACATTTACCTATGAGAATAACAACCTATCTGTAGATATGCCCTATTACCGCAACGATTTTAGTAAGGTGTTCGGAATTGAATACCTTGATAACGGATTAAAGTTGTTGACTGATACCAATGGCAGAAAGCTCTTGCTTGCTGACGGGAAGACCAAGATACCCCTAAAATATTTGTACGACAAGAATGTGCAAATCATCACCGTACCCATCGAAAAAGTAGTCTTGTTTTCCACCACATATGCCGGTATATTGGATGTCATTGATGAAACCGACTCGGTTGTAGGAACGACAACCCCGGCACAAGACTGGTTTATTGCAGACTTTAAAAAAGCCCACGAAAATGGAACCATGCAATTTATCGGAGATAATTCTGCTATTGATTATGAAGCGCTGAAAAAATTGAATCCCGATTTGGTGATTTTGTATGATGATAATTGGGATACACCGAACATTGTTAAAAAGCTGGATGAATTCGGGATACGTTATGTAGTATGCACCGATTGGCTGGAAGAAGATCCTTTTGCAAGGTTGGAAATCGGATCATTGATTTCCGCTTTATATAATAAGGAAATGGTGACATCTTTGTACACAAACAGTGCTGCGGCCAAGATTAACACCATCAAAAGCCGTTATGAAGGAGAAACAAAACCCAAAGTGGTATGGGGCAATGTGGTTCCCTTTGGTGGCAGCGGAATGTATGTACCGGATTCCGGATCCTACATTGCAAAATGGATTGAAATGGCCGGGGGAGATTATGTGTTCTCGGATTTAGGAACCGGAAATGGCGGATCAGTGATGATCGACCCGGAAGAATTCTATAAACGAGCAAAGGATGCCGATGTATTTATTTATTCCGGATTTGTCACAAGTTACACACCGGAGATCTCCGTTGAATGGATGATCGGACAAATGGACGTTTTGAAAAACTTAAAGTCGGTCAAGACGGGTAATGTATGGAATTATGCTCCTTCATGGTATCAAATTGCACCGTATACCCAAGACATCATTGAGGACATGTCTGCAGTTTTTTACCCGGATATCTATGTAGGGTATCGTATTAAATATTTAACGAAAATGCCGAACTCTATGGCTCAATAAATCATTGTGTATCGGCATAAAGGAAAAAGGAAATGAGTAAACAAAGGGTTCAAAAGAATGTGAATAAGAAGGTTCCGGTTTTGTACTTATTAGGGATTCTACTGTTGTTTGCCGTCAGTATTGTCGGTATATCCGTAGGTTCTGTGAGAATACCGCCAAAGGAAGTTGTCAAACAGTTATTTGCAAGTGAGAAAGAACAAACCGTCCGATACGAACGAGACGCATTTGAAGAAATATCTATGGAAAATGCACAAAACATCATCGTTGTCCACGATGAGTACGGCTCCATGGAGGTTGAACCCGGGCTTTTTTCCAATATTGATTTGAAAGATAAGGCCATATCCTCAGTTATAGTCACGTATGGTCTAGATGACGGGCTGTACCGGGATATTATTAAGGACATAAGGATGCCGAGATTAGCGGCTTCCCTTTTAGGGGGAGCCGCTTTAGCGGTAGCCGGTTTGCTGTTACAGATCTTTTTCAGAAACCCCATTGTGGATCCCTATGTTTTAGGAATATCCAACGGATCCACTTTTGTTGCTGCTTTATTCATGTTGGCAGGTTTGCAATCCGGACTTTTTGGAAGCACTCCCATCGGCAGGTTCTTTGCCGCTTTTACCGGAGCATTGGCTGTAATGGCCATCGTTTTGTTGTTTGCCATGCGTGTGAAGAATGCATCCACTTTATTGATTATCGGTATCATGATCGGATATTTTTGTTCTGCCGGTACCGGATTTTTAATGACTTTTGCCGATAAGGAAGCGGTGAAAGGCTTTGTCATTTATTCTATGGGAAGCTTCTCCGGGTTCATGTGGAATGAGGTGGTCATGCTTGCGCTCATCTCCTTGATTTTTTTCCTTGCATCCATTTTAATTGGCAAACAGTTAAATGCTTTTTTGTTAGGAGAAGATTATGCCAAAAGTATGGGTGTCAATTTACGATTGTTCAGGATCATTATCATATTAGTTTCAAGTGTTTTAACCGCAGTAGTCACGGCTTTTGCAGGCCCTATTGCGTTTATAGGGTTGGCGGTACCTCATATTGTAAGAATGTTGTTTAAAACGTCGGACAGTAGAGTCCTCATACCCGGATGCATCTTGTACGGTGCTTTCATGACGGCTTTTTGCGATATATTGGCCCGTACCGTATTCTCCCCGAGGGAATTGGCTTTGAGCACCGTGACATCGGTGTTCGGTGTACCCATTGTCATTCATATGATTATGAAAAACCGGTCAAGTACCTAAAGAAAGGAAAAGGAGATTGTAAAGGTGACGGATACGACTGTAAAAGTGAAAGATTTATCCATCGGATATGAAAAAAAGATTATATGCGAAAACATGAGCTTTGATATCAAGGCAGGGGAGCTCACTTGTTTTATGGGAAAAAACGGTGCCGGTAAATCCACATTGCTAAAAACCATTGCCGGGTTGTTGCCTTCCATCAGTGGAGATGTCCTTTTACTTGACAAGAGATTAAAAGAATACAAAAGAAATGAACTGTCCAAGTTGTTAGCTGTGGTATTGACACAAAGAATATCAGTGGACTTTATGACCGCCATGGAAATCACCTGTATGGGAAGATACCCCCACACCGGATTCATGGGGAGGTTAAATGACAAAGACCGGGTGATTGCTCAAACAAGTTTGGAACAAACAGGAGCAATTGAATTGGCAAATCGAGTTTATTCCACATTAAGTGATGGTGAGAAGCAAAAGGTGTTGATCGCCAGGGCTATTGCACAAGAACCGAAAATTTTGTTATTGGATGAACCTACAACGCATTTGGATATTAAGCACAAGCTGGAAATCATGGATTTATTGAATTACTTGGCAAGGGATCGGAATATGTCGGTGATTCTTTCTTTGCACGAATTGGACTTGGCGGTAAAAGCCTGCCAACATATCATTGCTATGAAAGATCAACGGATCATATACGACGGGGCACCGGAGGCCATGGATGAAGAAGATATGATCAACCGTCTGTTTGATATGAGTCCAAAGCGATTTTCCCATGTCACCGGATCAGTGGAGCTTTCCGCCGGTAAATCCCATCAACACTTTATTGTTGCATGTTGTGGTACCGGGGTTTCAATGTACCGACTGTTTGCAAAAAACAGAATTGGGTTTACCACCGGTATTCTTTATGAAAGTGAATGTGATTATCCTGTAGCATCGTCCATGGGTGCACATGTATTGGCAAACAAACCCTATGAGACAAATCTAGATATTCAACAAGAAGCCATATCCTGCATTGACAAAGCTCAAACGATCATCGACACAGGTTTCCCCATCAACGATCAAACGATGCAAAACAAAATGTTGATTGTACATGCAGTGGAAAAGAATAAAACAATCATCTCATTCCGCAACCAAGAAGAGTTTGAGAAACAATTCGGAAAGGCACAAGTAACTTATATGAAGGATACGGCTGATGTAGAAAAGATATTTCGTTGAATTCTGTTCTTTTAACCGGATAGGACGATTGATGAACATTATTATCCCGGATATAGCCGGCAAGGACAAAGAAATTGATCGGCACGAATTGCGCAAGCTATAAAGACATCCGCATCAACCGGATATTTGGTCAATGCAGTGGTACAAATTCCTGTTCTTGGTGTATTAAAGGCTGTAGGACTGGTAACCGAAGCCAAAGTAGTTGAATAAAGGAAATAAAGACAAAAGTCAGAAAAAAATCGAATACCTCTTGACAGGGTATCGCTACGGAGATATTATAATGAATAAGAAGGTGTTTTCGATGTCAAAAAAAATAATGATATATTATGGCTCCGCCCGGATCATTAAAGAACCTATTTATGGGGAAGGCAATCCCCGCAACGATTACGGACTGGGATTCTATTGCACTCGTGAGATGGAGCTTGCAAAGGAATGGGCGTGTACGGAGGAAAATAGCGGATATGCGAATCAATATGAGTTGGACACCGCCGGTTTAGCTGTTATGCATCTTTCGGGAGCAGACTATAACATACTGAACTGGATTGCCATGCTGTTGAACAACCGAAGCTTTCGTATCTCCAACGTCGTCGCGGCGGAGGGCAAAAAGTATCTATTGGATAATTTTCTGCCCGATGTTCAAAATATAGATGTTATTGTGGGGTACCGGGCGAATGATTCCTACTTCTCCTTTGCCAACGCTTTTTTGAACAACACCCTTTCTCTGACTCAGCTCCAAAAAGCGATGTATCTGGGCAAGCTGGGCGAGCAGACGGTTCTTAAATCCAAAACTGCCTTTGAGCATATCTCTTTTGTCCGTAGCGAGATTGCCGACAGAGAGTTTTATTATACGAAAAAGAGTGCGAGGGATAAAGAGGCTCGGGCGGCTTATCGGAAAGAACGGGAATCACAACGGGTTGCCAATTCGATTTACTTGATGGACATTTTGCGTGAAAGGTGGGAGAACGATGACGAACGTATACGACGAAACGTATCTGGATGATGCCATGAACAACCTTGGCGACATGTTGGATTATGCCGTAAATGACTGCGAGTTTGACGCAGAGGAATTTTTCGGGCACTTCATCGTGTCCGGAGTTGCGGAAGCCTTTGAAAAAGGCAACCCTAAATATGTCACCGGGCTCTCCGGCCCGGAGCTGGCCTCCGAGGTCATTTACAGAACGCTTAATTCTCGCCCGGACACCCCGCCGGCGGAGAATGTGGAAAAGAGCATGGAATATTGGGCGGGATGGATACTTGCGTATTATCAGTGGTATACCACGCGCCGTTTCGCCGATATGCAGAAGAACGGACTTACCATGGAACGAGTACTGTCTCTTTATCCTACGCTTCATGAAGCTGACATCTCCAAATTCGTTTCTGTAGCCGATGAAATCATCAAAAAAAATACCGCCACAGGCACGAGTAACCTGCAGCGGATACGCAAGGCAAGCGGCATGACACAAAAAGAGTTAGCGGAAGCGTCGGGCACCTCGCTTCGGATGATACAGCTTTACGAGCAACGTAATAGAGACATCAACAAAACGCAGGCGATCACCCTGAGCAGAATCGCACGCACCTTGGGCTGTGAGGCAGAAGATTTGATGGAAATCTAATCATAGATAATAACTATGGCAACCAAATAAAACGGCAGCTTCTCTTTTAAGATTCTGTCGTTTTTTCATTTCAACTGTTGATGTAGAATATTTCGCTTATTGTACAGAATGAAAGGCTATAAAGGTAACACGCGAAATATTCGGAAAGCAAATGAGCCGGGTAATATATAACCGACTGCAAACTCATCTACAAGGAAATGGTCAAATTGTTTGCCGACCCTGAAATCCAATACGGTTTATATCTTGATGTCCAGCGAGATCACAGCCAGAGCATATGAAGATGACATCTTGTATGATGCTTTGATGACTGTTTTTTCGATATATTGGCTCGTACCTTACACAAATTGGACTTAGCGGTAAAGCCTGTGTACATACTATGGCATTCGTCCATAGATGCACGTGTACGGGCACACAAACCTTATGAGACAAATCAAAATATTCAACAAAGGAGGCCATATGCTGCATAGACAAGGTACTAGTTTCCTATATAAAGGATACAACTGAGGTAGAAAAGATATTTCGTTGAGTTCTGTTCTTTTAACCGGATAGGACGAGTGATGTACATTATGATATATATAATATGGGCATAGAACCCAAGCATTTGGACAGCTTTTCTCTTAGATATTCTTGTGTATCTTCACGTGCATCCGTGCGATAGCTGTATTTACCTCTACCGCGACCTGTCATTTGGCTTCGATCATACAGATTGACTGCATTAGGAAAAGCCTCGGTATTGATGGCGTTGTGAACAAAGCTGTAGGTCATCAATATGATTTCTATAAACCCTGTCTTTTTTACTTTGTTGCTAAGGCTGTCTGCCAGTTGTTCAACAAGTTCACCATAAAGCTTTTTCCATTCAGGAAGTAAAATAACCGGAGCAATCAGTAATCCAACCGGATATCCGGCTTCAGCCATATCATTAAGTGCTTGGATGCGGCTACTCAATGGTGAAGTACCAATTTCTATACGACGAATAATCTCCACCGGATTAACGCTCATGCGAAATATGATCTTTCCTCGATGATCCAAAGAGAGCAAAGGTTGAACCATATCGAATTTTGTAGGAAACGTCAAAGAACCACGGCCTTCTTTCGAGAATCTTTCTATGGTCCATATTAAATTATCCGTTATCCGGTTCTCTAATACCAAATCACTGTTGCTGCCAATCTCAAATGTTTGAGGAACGGCACTAGTGGCATCTGTTTTTAGGATCTTGTCCATCATCTGCTCCCGATTGACGAATAAACGAAGGTAGGCACATTTATTGTAGTTGCACACCAAATAGCAATATAAACACATAGCTCTGCATCCGGAGGAAGTGTAGGGAACCAACCAATTGGATACCTTTTCGTTGGCGCTGTACTTATGGGTTTTCCGGATACCGATGATCAGATGCTGTTTTAGTTTTGGAAATTCCTTATTACTTGCGTTGCTGAATTCCGGAATTCGGTTGTGGCTTTCGATGGGAGTCCAAGGAAGCTCATCATACTTTTTCCTAAGCATTTGCCCTAATTCATATTTTAATATGTCGGGTTCAAAATAAACGGCATCAAAATTCATATTCATATTTAAAATCCACCTTTCGTTTTTGTATTTTGCCCGCATTTATGGATATCATTAAAGTTAGGAGGTATATAAAGAATGGAAAAGAGCCGTTTCGAAGGATGGTATTTCAAGCATCAGATCAAAGACAGAACCATTGCATTTATCCCCGGTATAGCAAAATGCGGTGCATTTATACAGGTCATAACCGATCAGGATTCAAGGCATTTTGACATAGACCGGCTTCGTGTGGAGAATGGATCCATTTATGCCGGCAAGTGTGTGTTTTCAAAGCAAAACACTTTGATTGATCTGCCGGGCATCCGAGGTGAAATTAGATATGGTGATTTAACACCTCTTCGCTCGGATATCATGGGACCCTTTCAGTTATTGCCTATGGAGTGCCGGCACGGAGTGATCAGTATGATGCATTCATTGTCCGGATCATTAATGATGGATCGTGAAGTGATTAGTTTTGATCAGGGAAGAGGGTACATTGAAAAAGACAGCGGAACGTCCTTTCCAAACTTTTATCAGTGGATTCATTGTAATTCCTTCGATGAGGAGAGCAGTATCATGGTATCCATAGCAAACATTCCTTTTTTAGGATTGAGGTTTACCGGTTGTATTGGTGCAATCATTCATAAAAGCATAGAATACAGACTTGCCACATACAGCGGTGTAAAGATTCTTGAATCAAATGCAAATCATATATCATTAAAGCAAGGTAAATACCGCTTGCAAGTTGAACTGTTTGAACCTCCAAAAGGGCACCCCCTTCGATCTCCCGTACAAGGCCAAATGAACGGATCAGTAAGAGAAAGCAACAATGTTAAAGCACGTTTTCACTTTTGGAAACATGATGCATTACTGTTTGACCTAACAAGCAATCATGCAAGTTATGAATTTGTTGCAGAAGAAAAATCATGCTAAAACACAGTATCATACTTTTGTTATGTCGCCACATGTCTTGTTTAACATTATAAATATTTCACAGGTATCACACGATCATGATCCTTTAGCGTAATTAGATTGTCGTACAAGCAAATAACGCCTCCCGGTCCGCGTTTGACGGAAGGTATTTTGTCAAGCTGAGAAAATACCGCGATATCCTTTTTTTGTGGATCGGCATGTTTCTTTATCTCCAGAGGATACAATATACCGTTGTCCTCAATCAGCAGATCAATTTCATTCATATTTTTATCTCGGTAAAAATAAAGAGGCAATTCAAGAATACCTTTATTGTAATAGCTCTTAACAATTTCAGAAATCACAAAGGTCTCAAAGAATGCGCCTGCCATTGCTCCGTTTTTCAAAACATCGGGTGTATTCCATTTAGTCAAGTATGCTGCAAGCCCCGTATCAAGAAAATACAGCTTCGGTGTTTTTACCGTTCTTTTTTTAATATTGTTAGAATAGGGCTTTAGCAAATAGACGATGTTGGAGGTAACAAGAATGGACATCCAGCGCTCAGCGGTCGGTTGGCTGATTCCTACATCCCGAGCAAGAGACGCAAGATTTAAAAGTTGACCGGTGTAGCTGGCCGCCGCTGTCATAAAACGAAGGAATTTCACCTCATTGCCAACCTGTGTCAGATCACGCACATCCCGCTCAATATAGGTCTTGACATAAGCACCATAGAACATCAGCCAGTCAAAGTCCTCATTTGTATATAACTCAGGCATACTGCCGCGATGAATGTTATACCAAACGTAATCATAGGACAGGTTTTTAATATTTTGTTTATATGCAGTAAAATAATTGTGTGTAGGCAAAAAAGGCACTAAAAAGTCAACTCCTTGTTTTTCTCGCATTGATAAACCCGGCAATGTAAGTATTCCAAGGCGTCCTGCCAATGATTCGCTGACATTTTTCATCATGTGAAATTGCTGCGAGCCGGACATAAAAAACTGTCCCTTTTTCTTATCTCGATCTACGATCATCTTAATATGTGGGAAGAGATTTGGCGCATATTGAATTTCATCAATAAACACAGGCGGTGGATTATCTTTGAAAAAGGTCCCACTCTGCTCTACAGCTGTGGCAAGCAACAACGGGTCGTCAAGAGTGACATATGCTACATCTTCCACTACATTTTTAAGCATCGTAGTCTTACCAACTTGGCGCGAGCCGGTAACAAGTACCGCGCCAAACATTTTTGAAAGTGTACGTACAGCTTCCTCCGCATGTCTTTTTATATACATAGTAGCATACTCCTTAGGCAATTTTAATATCCAATATTATCATATCCTAAATAGTGTAATTAATCAAGTGATTCAAAAATAAATTCAACTAGCTGCCAAATAAAACAGCTCACTATTCATTATTATATGGTAATAGATTAGAATTCCGGCAAGTATAAAAATGCAGAATTTAAGGCTCGATCTCCCACACAAGGCCAAATGAACGAATCAGTAAAGGAAAGCAACAATGTTAAAGCACGTTTTCGCTTTTGGGAACATGATAAATTACTGTTTGACCTAACAAGCAATCATGCAACCATGTTACGGTATAGTACTTTCATTATTTTGCCACGTATCTTGTTTTTCTACCTGAACCGATTTTTTTTATAAGATTATTTTCTTGCATTTCCTTAAGTATATTGATTGCATATGTTGCTCCGATTCCTAAGATATCTTCCACATCAGAACGAGTGATTTCTTTTTGATGATCAAACAATCGGAGTACCGGTAGATACTTTTCATTATCTGAATGAAGTTCATGTACATTTGTGTTTGGCAAGACTACTTGGAATGCACCTTCAACATTTTCAAACTTAGGTTGCATAGAGAATCCTTTGTAGCTACTGATGATCTTTCCAAAGCCGGTTCCATATGCTTCAATTAATTTCATTCGATAAAATAGGTTTGCTAATTTTTCATTTCTCGGTTGTGATGCTCCAAGCATTGCAGCTTCTAAAGATAAGCCGGGTACTAAGCCGCCTAAAGAGATAAATTCTAAACGGTCAGAATATAGATTTATAAAGGTACTACCGCTGAAGGCATATTCCCTATGCACAATCGCATTAAGCAATGCTTCGCGAACGGCATCCTCAGGATAGTCCCTATGATCTGTACGAAGTAAGTCTTGGAAAGTTGCTTTTGTACCATTATAAAAATCTATGGCTTTATAAGCATCATTAAGCTGGGTGAACACAGAGCCCGTAAACTCTGTTCTATCCCTGAATACCAGCTTATCGTTGCCTTGAAAAATAGCGAATTTAATAGAATGCTTACACTGATCAGAAACAAGCAGTCCCATGTTTGTGTAAATATTGTCAGCAGAAAGTATTCCTAAGTTTCTCATTTGTACTTCAGATAATTCCAACCCCCTCTTCTGCATTTCGTTGTTTAATTGATTAAAAGTTAAATCTTGGTTCATTGAACGATTCGTTTCAAATGAATCACCATCGGTCATTTTAATCATCATACGGATTGCATCCTCGGACGCCGGGGCGGATGATGTGCCATTTCTAACATACACACCTGTCGGTTTTAGACCTTTGTCCGAAAGGTAGTATGGTTTTTTTGTTCCTTGATTGACCGTTATCTTGATAAAAAACTTTTCGTCTTTATTCAACAACTCGAGATTAGTAAACATAGCTAAGTCAGGGCGAATGCCATCTCTTATTGTGCTTGATATCTGTTGCATCACAAAGTCAGCATTATGAAGACCGACAATTTCTCCACTATCACGAACCCCAATATAGATCGTTCCGCCATTCGTATTTGCAAAAGCGACAATTTGTTTTTTTAATTCAGAGGTATAAGTTTCTTTCAGTTCAACTGTTTCACTTTCAAATAACTTCATAAGACCACTCCTTCTATCAGTTACTAACACATCTAACACAATGCTAACATATCTAGTGATAGAAAGCAAGAAAAATCGTTGTTAATAAATTATTTCCCGTAAGATGATCCGGACGCTATATAAGAGTACCCCAGAAAAAAGTACTCGTTTTTTTTGGGAGAACCGGGTATAAATATTACTGCAAAAAAATGTACTCATGTTTTTGTGTGGAAGTGAGTATATATTACAGAAGACACTCTAATCCATTAGCTTAACTGCACTGATTTCTTCCAAATAGCAGAAAGTTAGCTTGCATTTCCTTCTCTTGCTTCGGATGTCTAATTTCTGTCGATACAGATATTCTTCAAAAGTGCAACCTCAATGAACCTTTTGCCCCTTTCGGCAAAATCTTTGCGACAACTACCACTTTTTCTTTCCCATGTGAATTAGTATAGGTGCCAAGAAGGGCTTCTTGGGATTAAAATCCAAGAGATGAAAAAATGACAAGCCAAGTATTCGCTAATACATCCGTTGTTGTAACTTCTGGCCTTATTGTGACTAGGAACGGGTGGGAATTTAAGAGCATATATCTATTTTCATAAACCTTAGACCCTAAATTTATTTATTTCACCATTAATAGATCCATAAAAGAGCTTGCACCACAAGCAGTCAAGATGCAGTATTTGTTCTTTTTTGCCTTGTAAATAGTCTTCTATTACTTTTTTGACACTCTTCGATAACCTGGTCTGCAATGCTTCTCCTGTATTTTTTTTAAGTAGGTTGGTTGCGTATGTCGCCTCGATACCCAAGTAAATGATGAAGATATATCCATAGTATTTAGCCAAAGATTAATGTACAAGAGCTTCTTCGTTTGATGCATTAATGAAATAGCAATTCATCCCTTCCTAATAGTGGTAGGGGATGAATTGCCACTTGTTGTTAAATGTCTTGAACCGTCTTTATGAGAGGATCGTTTGGATAGTGTTTTACGTTTCCTGTAACCAATGTAGCACCTGTAAATTTGGCAACCTCGAAAAACATTTCATCTTTTTCATCAGCAAAAGGCATATCGATTTTTGGTGCGACTACGAATCGTGCGTGAGATCTGATATAACTAAGAGTAATGGCCACTCGTGCGGGATCAAACTTGAATTTTGGTCTATTAAGCACTTCTTGATATTCAAATAAAATGCGCCCATCAAGGAATAACCGGAGCTCTCCCATGACAAACCAACGTAAAATGGATGCCAGCTTTCCGTTTGGGTTGATAAGTGCAGAAACAAATACATTAGTATCCAAAACGATAAACACACTAATCATCACGTCTCGTTGCACTGATTTCTTCTTCTATTTCTTCTTCTGTCATGCCTTTCGGGAAATCTGTTAATGCTTTGTTCCAAATTGAGGATAGATTAGCTTGCATCTCCAACTGCTGAACAAGTGATAAGATAAGCTCAAAATTATCTTCATTTATCCGGATCATCATTGCAGTTGGTTTTCCGTTATCAGTGATGAT
Source organism: uncultured Clostridia bacterium (assembly GCA_937894465.1). Taxonomy (GTDB): domain Bacteria; phylum Bacillota; class Clostridia; order JAAYHZ01; family JAAYHZ01; genus JAAYHZ01. Next base: position 2,048 of record CALCRE010000003.1, on the reverse strand, counting down.
GACTTTATTACCTTGAGATACATTTTCAAGAACTGCTTTTGTGTTGTTGCTTAGCTCTCTAATTCCACAAAATTTCATAAATAACACCTCCAAATAAATGTTTAATGATGGTATATACAAAGGTGATGCGATTGTCAAGGGTATTAATAATTAAAGTGGAAATAAATAATAAATGCGGGTGTTCTTGAAGAATCAATGGATTTATATTGAACAGCAAGCACTTGCTTGTTATCACTTTGCCCTTATGGTAAAATTTATTACTATATAGAAGGTTTCGAACATTACGTAAGTACTAGTATGATTCGGCGACCGGTTATCTTTGGTCGCCGGGAAACGGAAGAAGATTATAAGTAAAAGAATATGGCAGAAGATGGGCGAGGAGTTTGATAACAATATTCCCAGGCTTACTGCAATGTATGTGAAAGAAGAGGATGGAACACAAGCCTTTGCATATCCTACCGGAGAGAGCAAACTAGGATATAACTTTGATTTTTCTATTAAAACCGGGTATGATTTGGTTCCGAAATTTAAGTTTGATTTTGCAGTTTTTGAATATCCGAGCATTATGGGCATTCTCGGCCCAAACAGAGCTTTATTTAAAAAGCAAATCTATTATCCATCCATGATCAAAAGAGAATTTGAATACACCAATCTTCCCCTGATGGGAACCGAGCGGTTAGGGCGCGTCTATGACAAGTCTTTGGCTTGGTCTTTTGATGTTACTTGCCGCACAGAAGGAAAGGTATTTGATAAGAATATCTTCTCTGTCTTAAGTGCAGAAGAAGAGTTCACCGTTAAACAAAAAGATAACGGTTTACTGCTGACCTTTGACGATATGACCTATCACATAGCTTTCCAAGATAACATCAGCATCGGCTTATATGCCAATGAAGTCCTCATGAAAGAAGATTTAAAACAAAATAAGGTTTCAACAGCTGAATCCGGCAGGTATTTGGTGATGATGCAACACATCACACTAAAACCCATGGAACAAACTGAAATCGTCATCGGTTTGAGTGCAACAGATATGGTACATGCAAAAAAAGCACTTAAAACTAAAGATTTTGAGAAAAGAATAGCAAAGGTTTGGAATGACTGGTTCAACTCCTTACCAGTGGTTTCTTTGGATAATAAAAAAGAAGAAAAGGTATATTACAAGTGCTGGACCGTCATCAAAAACAACTATTATGACCATCCCGAATGGGGACATAGCATCACAGAAGCTTTGCCGGTCTATAAAGGTATATGGCAATGGGCTATTCCTTCGGTGGAATGGCATTCGGAGCAAAACACCGAATATACTTCACAATGGATCAAAAAGGCTATGGACATGATGATGGACAACCAAAGACAAGACGGTTACATCACCCATGCCATCTATATCGATGAAAAGGTACCCGGAGAAAGATGGGGAAGGGGAAGCACCATTCAAACACCTCATTTCCCATGGACGGCAGTACGATATTATCATGCTACGGGAGATTTGGAATCTTTGCGCAGATGGTTCGGACCGTTGAAAAAATATTACGAATACATTAATTACTCAAGAGATGAAGTGTTTAGGAATCTTCACCTTTGGGCCATTACCACTTCCTATGATACCGGGTTGGACACTACAAGCGCATTCCAAAGGGTCACCTACGGAGAAGAAGGCGTGCCGAAGGAAAAATATTGCTATCCGGCCATATTCGGAGCGGAACGTTATCGTTATGAATTGGCTCTGGCCGAGATGGCCAAACTGTTAGGAGAAGACCCGGAAACTTATAGATCCGAAGCCAAAAAGACAAAAGAAGCAATGAACCGTTACTTGTGGGATGATGAAAAGAAATGGTTCGGTGTCATTCATGAAGACGGTGAATTGGATACCCGCGTGGGTGTGGACGGATTGTTTTCATTGGTGTACGATGTTGTGGACCAAGATCGAATACAAGCCATGAAACCGAACTTTGAAAGATTAATCGGACCTTATGGAATCCGTACCGTCGCCGAAGGTGAAAAAGGATTCAGGGAAGATGTCTATTGGAGAGGACCTTGTTGGCCTAAAGCAT
>CALCRE010000002.1 GCA_937894465.1 uncultured Clostridia bacterium | reverse complement strand
TCGCTGCAGCTGTTGGTTCATTTCACCATTTTGTGTTTTTTATGCGATTGCCCTGCATAACCAAAGAATTGTACGACCTAAATTGACATATTGACCGCAATAAACTATGATTGCTATGTAAAACACAGTAATACTTTGTCTCACCTCATTAAATACTTCGTGTAACTTGTAGAAAAGATTCTGTATATTGGTATCACAGAAAGCGCTTCTGAATAAATAACGGAGGGATACAATATGTCTATCGGTACAACAATCAAAAAACTGCGCCGTGAGCATGATATTACACAGGAACAACTTGCGGAATATCTCGGCATCACATCCCGTGCTGTGTCTCAGTGGGAATGTGACAAGACTGCACCGGATATTTCGTTGTTACCTATGCTTGCGAATATTTTTGGAGTCACAACTGACGTCATTCTTGGAGTTGATATTCAAAAAAACGAAGAAAAAATCGCACAGATTATTGAAGAAGCAAATGTTTTTTCATATGACGGCAAATTTGCTTCTGCAGTAAAAATTCTAAAAGATGGTATCAAGCATTTTCCGACATCTTACCGCATAATGGCTGAACTTGCCGAAGCATTGAGCTGTGTTGATCTTGACTCTAACGCAAATATTATAGGAAAAAGCGAAGATGCGGTACACATTTCCAATGAGGTGTTCTCACTTTGCGAAAAAATCATATCCGAATGTACCAACAATGAAATCCGCGGTAAGGCTTTTCAAACGATTATTTATCGTTATAAAAACATCGGTCGAATCGACAAAGCTGCCGAGTATGCAAATATGATGTCGCATATGTGGGTATCACGAGAGGAAATGCTGATTGATATCTTTGATAATAATGTCGAATCTTCGCTTTTACGCTATTATGTTTCATTCTGCGCAGACCGTATCATGAAATGTCTGGATATACTCTCAACCATGAACATTTACAATGCGGATGATAAAAACAAATTATTACACCAAATCACCGATATCGCCAAGATAATTTATTGCGACGGAGATTATAACTATTATGCGCATCACCTAATTTCAGCATATCAGACCTTGGCTGAAAATTACGCTCTTGTGAATGACAAAGAAAAAACACTTTTGATGCTTGAACAGATGTGCAAAGCAAGTATTATGTATGATACTTATGCAGACAACGTAGTAGAAACATCTCCTGCGGTAAGAGGAGAATATCATCGCAGACCTGTTCCGTGGGATGAAAACTCCTGTGCAAGACTGTTCAAGTGCTTGTCCGATGAAAAGTGGTATGATTTTATTCGGAGCGAGCCACAGTTTACAAAAATGTTGGATGAACTAATAAAGTATTCAAACATCTGAATGAACGGGAGAACAATCCTATATACCATAGCATCCAAATTGGTCACCTTTTACATTTAAAGCTCTTGTGTATCAAGGGACTTCGCATTTATAGAAGTGTTTGGTAGATATTTGGTAGGACTCTTAGTAACCATGTTATTGAATCATAGGCCATATTGTGCTTCCCCCTCTTTGTTAACGGTATGGTCTTTTTCTATGTGAATGATGGATACTTCTTGATAATATAACCATTTAATCAAAACTTATCAGGGTTGCTTATTCCCTGTTTTTGATAGTTAAGTGGTCCGGTTGGATATATACTTAAACCAGGCAGCATATTTGATGATAAACGGAAATTTGCGGAGGATTATATGGATAATTTAAGGTTAATCCCCGTTGAGAAAGATTGTAAACAACAATTTATTGTAGATATTCAAGAAGCATTTCAATTAGGATATGAGCAAGAATACGGGGCATGGGAGAAAACAATCCTACCAACGAAAGATATTGAGGACTCTTTTAAGACTAATGGCTCAGAGGCATATTTTGCAGTCATCGGCGATGAAATCGTTGGCGGTACTATAATTGTAATCAATAAAGAAACCGAACATAATCATCTGGATTTGCTTTATGTTAAAGTCGGTTGTCAAAGTAAAGGCATAGGTCAGGTAATTTAGAAAGCTATTGAAGAAATTCACCCCGAAACAAAAGTTTGGGAAACGCATACCCCGTATTATGAAAAACGGAATATCCACTTTTATGTTAATAGATGTGGATTTCATATAGTTGAGTTCAATAATCCAAAACATAAAGATCCTCGCCAAAAAGGAGAGCAGGTCGGTGGTTTGCCAATTGACGTAGGATCATGTTTCTTTCGATTTGAAAAAGTAATGGAACAGACAGCATCCGATTCATCTGTATCTCTTAAAAAGTAATATAAGGCACTCTACGTTCAAATTCGCGTAGGGTGCCTTATTTATTTTTAGCTTATGTATTTACATCCACCGTGACACCAGACTTAAATTCCACGATGAATTTGTCCTCATATATGGTAACCTTTTCAATCAGCCGCCGGACGAGCTGCTCATCGTATTCGGTAAGGGCGGTGGTTTGCTTTTTTAGGAATGTGCCCATATCAGTCATGCGACTTTGCGTTTACAACCTGACACTTTTGCGACGTGCAAGGTGAAAATACCGAATCAAAAAATCAATGTTCATCTAAACTAAGACGCTCAGTCACTTCACAAGAAATGCCGTCACGCTGAAGCGATATTGGCTCGGAACTTGTTTCTTTTTTGTCCTTTTGATATTTCTTCAGAATAGACACAAGCAGCACCAGCGCAAGTGAAAGGGTTATCGCATCCGAAATAGGCTGTGCCCAAAGCAAACCTTTGAATAAAAAACGGCTGCTGAGCAGAAATAAAAGTAGAATGTAGAACAGTCCCTGGCGGGCTATTGATAACAACTATAATAAATTAAATATTTCAATCTGTGGTATAATAGCCATAAGGTTGAACCCTTTCTTTGATGTATTTTGTTTTGTTGATACTACCATTATACACTACAGACAAGGATTTCAGCCTTTTTCTTGTTTTTTCCTATATCTTTTCACCGGGGTGAAAATCATGTTTTTCATTTTCAAATGTGTCCGTAACATGCTTAACACCGTATTTTCCCGGGGGAAAGTACTTTTTCCGTCCCTTGTAACCCTTTATTAGCAACCATCACAGACATCGCAATTTGCTCTACAAACATCACGGCGAATTCGCTAATACATATATTTCCACCGTTTGTGAAACAAGCTTAAAAAAATTATGTATAAATCGTTACCATTATATGTCTTCATGAATTCACCGTGAGTTGGTTAGATGTATCGATTGCAAACGTAACGATTTCATGCTAACCTTATAGAAGAAATTATTATACTGTTCATGGAGGAACAAAGAAATTTTCTTTGTATTATATGACATGAGAACTAGTCTGTTTATTTTTCCTGGCAAAAGTCAATCTTATTATAACGTAATTGATGATGCCGTAAAGACCGGTTTTGACGCAATTGAGTTGTACAGGGCTTGTGAATTGATCACACCGGATATGGAGAAAGCCAAGAGGATCGGTACATACGCCGCTGAAAAGGGGTTGTCCATCAGTTGTATATCTATAGGAGCAAATCTGATTCAAGAAGATAACTCGGAAGAGATTAACCGATTAAAAAGCTATGTGGATGTTGCAAAAGCTGTGGGTACGACAGTTCTTCACCACACACTAGGCTCGGTAATGAAACACTGCAATATGGGAATCTCTTTTGAAATAGCGATTTCGCACATTGTAGACAGCCTTATACAATTGTGTGATTATGCCCAAGAGCGAGATATCACAATCGTGAATGAAAACCAAGGCTTTTTAACCAATGGAGTTGAGTTTTTTGAAGAGTTGACAGGGCGGTTAAATTACGCAAATTACGGGTTGGTGGCGGATGTAGGTAACATTTTCTTTGTGGATCAACGACCGGAATCATTTATAGGAAGATTTGCACCTAGGATCAAACATGTCCATGTAAAGGATTATTTATATAAGCCGGGGGGAGGCTTGTACCCGGGTGAAGAATGGATGATGACAAGAGAAGGAAACTATCTATACAACACCGTCATCGGCTACGGCGTGATTGAATTTCCGAAAATATTTCATATATTAAAACAATCCGGTTATACGGGATATTTCTCCATGGAATGCGGAATCAATGAAGCTCTTCCTCAAAACTTGGCAAAAGGGTTGAGGAATATGAAGCGATATTACGAAATTTGTTGAGGAAAGAAGGACATATAATGGAAAGAATCTTTTATTTGCATGATGCTTGGGTGTCATGGAATGCAGGCGAAAAATTCCCTATTGCTTTTTTTGGCGACAGCACCACAGACGGTAATACTACCACCGGTTACGAGCGAAATCAGTTCGGAAAGGACAGTTTAAACCCGAATGCTTATAGCAAAAAGTTAGAGGACAGATTAAAAGAGGCTACCGGAAACAATGAGCTTAGGATCTATAATGCCGGATTTAGCGGAACGGATTCCAATTGGGGTCAACAAAACTTCCATCATATATTTTTGGAAAATCCTCATTACAAGGATGTCAAGATGATTGGCATCAGCTTTGGGATTAATGATCGATTATTCTTTAAGGATGTGAAATCATATAAGGAATCATTTAAGAAAAACATCAAAAAAATTATTCAAATGTGTCTGACCAATGGTATTCAGCCCTTCTTATTGACAACCCAAGCTGTTGTGGAGCCGGGGGTTACGACGATTTTCACATCCCAATATCCGTTAAGAACAACTGTCCTGATTCAAACTATTGCCAACCAAGTAAAAAAAGAATTGGCCCTTGAAATGGGTTTGGAATTGTTGGATGTCAACCGGTTCACTGAAGAATTTTTTCTTTATTCTTCCCACAGTTTGAAAACAATCATTCCTGATCGACTCCATTTCGGAGATATCGGTCACCAATTCGAAGCGGATGTCTTATTTTCATTGATCAATCCCCAAGTCATCCGAGTGGAGGACAGTGTTCGAATTGACCACTCAAATCAATTAATAGGGAAAAGTATACCGGATGATTGGTTGACCATGCCCGAGGTAAATAATGATGGTTTTAAAGTTTACGTACTACATGAAAAAGATAATGTTGACGATTTGAACATTTTAAGTGTGTATATATTTAACCGGGCAAAAAGATTGTTACAATTAAAAGCTGTAAAGAACAGCGATCAGTCGATTACTTATGTAAAGGTCAACGGTGTAAAAAAAGAGCTCACCGGTCAAGTGACTGATTTGGGCATGCTCGAATTAGGGCTTCACAGGCTTGAAGCTTATACAGAACGCTCTAAATTAACGGACTTTAAAGGATTTCTTTTGGAATAAAGGGAAATAAATTAAAAAAATTTTTGGTTTTTATAGAGAAAATTATGCTATTATGGAACTGTGAAAATTGCTCTTGTTTAATGAATAACCAAGTAAATAGATCAAGGATTTGTGCAATATATGTACAGATTAAGATAATATAAACCGAAACCTATTAAAGGAGTATGTCATGTATATCAAGAATCGAATTTTACCTGTACCCCAAGAATTCGAATATTCGAAAGGTGAAGACGTTGTGTTAGGAAAGCCCGGATCAGCGTTCTACAGGCTGGAAATCGGCGATTTACCCGATGCATCGAGTGTGAAAGGCGCATTGGATTTGTTGTCCGATCATCTGACAGGTGTATTAAATGTGAATGCTTTTGATGCCGCCGGAGAAATCCCTGTCCGGATCGGAATGGGAAAAGCACCTTCAGGCATGAAGAACTCGGATCAAGGCTATTGTTTGGAGGTATCTTCCGATGGAGTGACTCTGGAAGGATACGGCGAGCTAGGTTTGTTTTACGGTGCATTGACATTAAAACAATGTTTGGTTTTAGCGGATAACAAATTGGCATTGCCCTATATGAAGGTTACCGATTGGCCGGATATGAAGACTCGCGGACACTTTATGGAATGCCGATATGGTTCTAATCTGATGACATTGGAAGATTGGAAACATGTGGTGGATCATATGGCCGGAATGAAAATGAATCAATTGGTTGTAGCGGTTTATGGATGCTGGTGTGTGCAGTATGACGGCAGAGTCAGTGAATACCTTTATGTACCCATTCACAAATATCCTAAATTAAAGACACCGGTTGTTACCAGATATTATTCACCTACAAAAAGCGAGTGGGTTGACCGGGAGTGTTTACCTCCTATGTTCGAACAAGACTTTTTAGGGGAACTGATTGCTTATGGAAAAACTAAGGGCGTAACGGTGTTCCCATTGTTCAATTCCTATGGACATAACACTTTGATTCCTGCTCAATATCCGGAAGTTTCGGCCAAGGATGAAAACGGAGAACCTACATTGACCGGTTTTTGCACTGCAAACCCCGAAACCTATGAGATGATGTTCAATATTTATGATGAAATTATTGACCGTTACTTGATTCCCAATGGAATAGACAGCTTCCATGTGGGCTTAGATGAAGTTTGGGACGGTATTGCTGTGAATTCGGAAGACATCTTCAGAATACGCTCTCCTTGGTGCAAATGTGAGAAATGCCGTGACATTAACCGCAAGGAGTTATTTATCGATCATGCTATCAAGCTGTTGAATCACTTGAAGAAAAGGGGCATGAAAAACATCTATATGTATCATGATATGCTGGTAGGGCATGGCCGCTCCATTGAAGGTGACGCTACCGAAGATATGATGAATGCAATAAGAGAAAACGATTTAACGGATGTCGTGGTCATTGATTGGTGGACCTATTCCGCTTTTAAAGAAAACCTGATGTTCCAAACCACTCGGCCTGATTTGGGATTACGCCGAACGGTCAAACCTTGGAATGGGTACTATCATTGGACTTTATTGACTCATCCTTTGAAGAACATCAAGCTGTTGGCTGACATGGGGTACGAGGAAGAAGTTGAGGGTATGCAATCCTATTCCGCATGGGATGAAAGCTATGATCGAAATCATGTATGCCAAGCGGATTACAGCTGGAATTACATAGGAACCGGTTCATTGGAGCAAATGAAACTTCATTATGCAGAGCATTATTTTGGACCTCAATGGGAAAAAGCGAAGAAAGCATTTGATTTATTTGACCTGATTACCGATGATCGAAAAGGGAAATTGGATAACGGTGATGCAATCGTCTCCAATTATCGTTTTATGCTCTCCACTTTGTCCTACTATTTTTACAGCTATGTACGGGCAGGTAAACCTTATCCGAGGCATTTTCCCGGAGAAGCCGTGTCGGTGTTGCTATCCGGCAGACCTCAATATGAAAAAGCCCTTTTAGAAATTCAATCCATGGCCAAACAAGCAAAAGAACTCTTTGAGGATATTGCACAAGATGCTAGATGCAATGTGAAAATGGCATTGCGCTACGTATACGAAGCCAATTATTATTTGTGCTTAGCAGAAGACTATTTAGCGATATTGCAGATGATTGACCATAATGATTCCGACTGCCCCTACAAGTATGACAAAATTAAAAAGTTGGCCGGTGAGCGCAAATTAGCGAGGCTTTCGCTGATGGCACAAATGGAAAGAACAAAGGAAGAATTCTTGTTTGCAAGTCATTTGAGGAATCAAAGCATTTCCATGCAGTTCTTTGCGGATCTTGAAGGCTATCTTGCAGATACCGACCCTTCGGAAATATCTTTGGACTTCACTGATATGCATGAAATTGAAAGTCAAGCATTCAGGGCCTTAAGGTAATCATTGCAATCAGAGTTACCATTAAACAAAATGACTAAAAAAGGAGCTAAGCTCCTTTTTTTGCGTCTGGTAATATTGTCGTTTTGATATATAATAGATAGAAAAGGTGATAGATTTTCAAAAGCAAAGAGAATGTGAGGATAGGATGAGTAGAAATAAATGGATTTTCGGCATTGTGGGGGTTGCAGCAATTGTTTTGGTGGTAACCCTTTCTGTTGCTCTACCCGGAAGGAACATAGAAAGCGACAACCATCAAACCACAACATCGGGTACAGAGCAAACGTCTGATAAACCGCCTGAGACAATTCCGGCGCAAACCACACCACAAACAACAACCAAACCTGTAGAAGAAAGTACGAAACCCGAAGCAACTGAAACAAAACAAACAGAAATCTCAAGTACAAAAGAGAGCGAAACTACTAAAGTTATAGAAAGTGAAACGACGATTGTCAAGGAAACGGTTGAACCGAGTTCGGAATATCCGATCCCCAAAGACATCAACGCTAAGGCTGTATATCTGAATGCGGGAGCCGCCGGAACACCTAGTGTCATTGACCATATTATTGATTTGGCCTCAACAACAGAATTGAATGCTGTGGTCATTGATATTAAAGACGGCCCTATCTTTTATAAATCGGAAGTAGGGTATGCAAAGGAATTCGGTCTTTCCTATCATCATTATGACCCGGAAGCGATAATTTCCCAATTACATGAAAATAATGTTTATGTCATCGGTCGGCTGGTGTGTTTTCGGGATCCCGACTTGGCGGTAAAAATGCCTGAGTTAGCGATACAAACCCAAAGCGGAGCGTTATGGAAGGAAAATGGTAATACTGCATGGTTGAATCCTTATCATCCGGATGCCAGACAATATCTGTTAGATTTGGCCGTTGAAGCTGCAGAGAAAGGATTTGACGAAATACAGCTTGATTATATTCGGTTTCCCACCGGCACCGGCGGCAAAGATTATTACGGGGAAAACCTTCCCTCCAAGATTGAAGCCATCGAGTCCTTTTTGGATATGGCTGTAGAAGCTTTAAAACCTTACGGCGTCAAAGTGACGGCTGACATATTCGGTATTGTGGGATTAAGCGAATCAGATGGGAACTATATCGGACAGCACCTTGAAACGGTTGGAAAGAATATCGACTACATATGCCCCATGGTATACCCCTCCCATTATGCCAATGAAACCGGCAGGGTAATGGGTAACGGAACAGGAACCTTCCTCAATGGTGTTCTTTATAAAGCACCGGATTTGAACCCGTATGAGATTGTTTACGGAACATTGTTACGTATGAGGCAAAGGCTTGATAATACTGAGAATTACAAAGCCGACTTAAGGCCTTACCTTCAGGCATTCACAGCATCTTATCTTCCCGGCGGGTATTATCAGCATTACGGTCCTGAGCAAATTAGGCAACAAATTCAAGCTGTTTATGATGCAGGCTACGAGGAATGGATTTTATGGGATCATAACAGTAATTATCCTAAAGAAGCATTTTTATCTAAGCAAAATACTGATACAACAGAAAAGGCCGCAAGTGAAAGTCAAGCTGAATAATTGTATTGAATTAATAAAATCGATATACTTAAAATAATGAATTATAACACAAGGAGAGTATTATAATGAATTTAAATACCATGTTAGACACAAGGTTGGTCAGTTCATTGGAAAAGGTTTTCCCGGATTCTGAGCCTGTGGCGTTCGAAAGAAAAAAAAGTTCCATGTTGTCAAATGAAGTTTTTGCTTTTCAAGTGGCATATAGGTGGAATGCATTTTTGAAAAAGGGTATACGCCTTCACGTGATCAGTCAGATAGCTTCCTCAGTTACACTACGCACCGTGGAGCTGGTTCCGGTTGAAATGCCCGTATATTTTGATCATGATGACAATGTATTAAGGGCAACACCCGGTTTGTATCCGGATTTGTTGAAACCCTTATGTGCCGACGGACTGGCTTTATTGCCCGGACAATGGCGGAGCTTGTGGGTCACTGTGGATCCGAAAGGAAAAGTAGTACCTGGAAAATATACCATCGAAGTTATTTTTGAGTCCAATGAAGGGGATTTGTTGGGCAGAGAGATATTTGAAATTGAAATCATCGGAATGAGTTTGCCGAAACAGAAATTAGTTAATACCCAGTGGTTCCATTCGGATTGCATTGCTACATGGTACAAGGTGGATATATTCAGCGAGGAACATTGGAAGTTAATCAATAAATACATAAAAACAGCCGTAGAACACGGGATCAATATGATCCTGACGCCGGTGTTCACACCTCCTTTGGATACTGCAGTCGGCGGAGAACGTCCTACTGTTCAGTTGGTAGATGTTGAAAAGACAGGGGACACGTATCACTTTGGTTTCGATAAGCTATCCAGATGGGTAAAAATGTGTAATGACAATGGTGTAGGATATTTTGAAATTTCCCATTTGTTCACACAATGGGGTGCATATCATGCTCCAAAGATCATGGCAACGGTAGACGGTGTCTACAAGAGGATATTCGGCTGGGAGACCGATGCTGCCGGAGAAGAGTACAAGGATTTTTTAGACAGCTTCTTACCGGCATTGATCGGATATATTAAGGAGAACGGACTGAAAGAGCGTTGCTATTTCCATGTCTCGGATGAACCTAACAAGAATCATTTGGATTCATATGCCAATGCAAGCGGTCTATTGAAGAAACATTTAGAAGGCTTCCCGATCATCGATGCATTAAGTGATTATGCATTTTATGAAAAGGGCTTGGTGAAAAACCCCATACCTGCAAACAACCATATCAAACCGTTTTTAGATAACAATGTACCGAATCTGTGGACATATTACTGCTGCGGGCAATACAAGAAGGTTTCAAACCGTTTTATCGATATGCCCTCGGCAAGAAATCGTATCATCGGATTGCAGCTGTACAAGTTTGACATCGTAGGATTCTTACAGTGGGGATACAACTTCTGGTACTCTCATCTTTCCAGATACCCCATCGACCCTTTCCGCGTCACTGACGGTGGCTTCTGGGTTCCTGCCGGAGACGCCTACTCGGTATATCCGGGAGCTAACGGTCCTTTGGAATCCATTCGTTTGGAAGTATTCTTTGAAGCATTGCAAGATTTAAGTGCATTGAACTTATTAGGAGAATATATCGGCAAGGATGAATTGATTAAAGTTTTAGAACAGGATTTGGATCAACCTTTGACTTTCGATGAATATCCCAAAGAAGCCGAATGGCTGTTGAACAAAAGGGAAGAAATCAACAAAAGATTGCAAGAATTTATTTAAGTAAATAATGGGAGTATAAGATAGAGCAAGTTTAGAATAAAAAGCAAAATACCGGTCTTTTCATAAGACCGGTATTTTGCTTTATTAATTTTAATTCATCTTATCTAGCGGAGATTGAACTTTTCTCCCGGATCGTATTTGACAAATTCCGGATTATGATAAATCTCATCAATGAGCTTTTTAAGTCCTGCAGCATACAATTGATCAATATACATTCCGTATTATAGTTTGCAATTTCCCCGGCTAGTGCTCGTGTTTTGAAATCCTTGACCACAGTATCGATTTGCGGTTTAACTTCTGTATTTATCTCAGTATATTTTGCAAACAGCTCATACCCCATATAGGCGGCTGATGCAAACTTTTCCGGGTTAATCGCATATTTTTCGAACAATCCGTTTGCATGCATGAACGGCATGTATGCCCAATAACCGTTTTTCTCAGCATTGTCAATTTGCCGTTGAATGGTAGAAGGATAGCACCATAATCCGAATACATTCAATTGGCCTCTGTATTCCTCCGCCAATTCCGATGTGGGTGTGACGATCATGGCACTGATATAGGGTTCTCCGGACCATTTGAAGTGAATCCCTTCAATACCGGATTTATATCGTGTCCAGATTTCGTCGCTGTGGAATGTTGTGTATTGTAAAATATTAAATATTCTCTCGAGCTTTGCATCATCCACTTGAGCACCGATCATTTGAATTCTGTAATTACCGGTTCCATAAGGGTCTATATCATAAGTCATATCTACCAACGTACCGTCCGGTCCCCTAAACAAAGGCCCCATCACAAAACGAGCTTCTTCATCTGTGTTGATGAGGATGTTTTGAGGCGGGTATGTTCTGTTTTCAGCACTGTTCAAGGCTAAGTATCTGCCTCCGTTAGCTTGTATGATACCCACTTTGTTGTTTTGGGTCGCGGCTGAATACTCCACGATCCAGCTTTGCTCGCCCGGTAAACGTTTCATGTATCCTTTTTCGAGATTTCCGGAGATCCATTGAAGATAATCTCTGTAGGGTGTAAAAGCGTATAACGGAACTGTATCTCCGCTGCTCGGATCTTTATACAGATACTCAGCTCTTTGTACAAATCCGAACAAACCGGTTTGGGTCATGTTGGTCCATTGATTTTCATTCAAGTATACCATTCCGTATGTATCATCCACCCCGTTACCATCCGGGTCTTCCTCGGTGAATTTTCTAAGAATGTCGTTTAATTCTTCGAATGTGTAATCACCTTCGGCAAAGAAAATATTGTCATTGAACTTTTCATAGCCTTCTGTAGTCATTTTGACAGGAGTCAGCTTACTTTCGTCAAAGGCGTAACCGACGGCTTCCAACCAATCCAGGTTGATACAGGAGGCATCATAAAAATATTGGCAACTGCCGATGTTACAGTGGGTAATTCCCAAATATTCGTCTGTTTTGCCGGGTACTAAGTTGTATAGAAAACCGACCGGGATCGCTTCTAACATTTCATAATAACCGGGTAGCCATTTTTTAATTAAGTCAATGTGAATGGATCGAGTTAAGCCTTCTTCATATTGCCCTTCCGGTGGTCTTGGAGCTGCCGGGGCAAAGTAGAAGTCCGGTATATCACCGGCTGCGAACAAAGGAGCCATTTCGGCGGCTACAACGCCGTTTTGGGTCCAGACTTGGATGTCCACGTTGAACATTTTTTCAAGTTCCAACTCATCCCAACGATTTTCTCTAAAATCCGTATTGTTTTGGGTGAGCCACGTGATTTCAAAAAACTCTTCAAAAGGGTTTTCTTCCACAGTGGTTGTGGTTGTTGTTTTGGCGGTGTCGTCCGATTGATTTTTTGTACAAGCGACAAAACTGAAGAACACCGCTAGAACCAAAAATACACATAAGATCCTTTTCATCATCTTTCTCCTTCCGATACTAAATAATTTAATCTATTTTTAGATAACAGATTACAAATGGATGTCTTTAGCATATTTCAAACGTTTCGCATTTGTGTGATATTGCCTGCCGTTATAAAAAAGATGATATCAATGTAAAATAGTTCTATATATCGATTCCCACAGAAATAGAATACCATAGATTGACATGTAAAGCAATGGAAATAAACATAGAAAAGAACGAATATGGTAATATGAAAATATAGGAAGTAGGCTAATTATCTTTTCAGGCTAGGGATTATGTTTTCTAACATGTTGATGATAACAGATAACTGATGATTGCTACAGTCTTTAATCAGATCATTGACCCTCTGAATGTTTTCGCTATTGTTTTCTTCTGTGGTCTCCAGTTCGATAATGCTGTTGGTGTCAATGTTATAGGCTTTGCATACTTCAATGACTTTTTGTATGTTGATGTTTCTTTCCCCACGCTCTATGGTTCCCCAGTAAGCAGCATCCATATTCAATTTTTCACAAAACTCCTCGCGAGTCAACTTATTAGTCTCTCGGAATTTTCGAATATTGTATGCTATTTTCTTTACTAAGTCGTTGGTTTCCATATGAGCAATACTCCTAAAGTCTTTCGTTTATAATTATTGTACCGATAATAACCAACCATTTACAGTAACCAATTGCTAACATTAGTGTTGCAAAATGCCCAACTGAAAGGCAAAAAACTCTGTTACTGTTGAAAATCATTCATATGTAATGATATAATCCGGATGGTAAATATCCATAGAAAGGGAATGGAATGAAAAGAAGGTATATTACATATTTGAGTTGTACGGTATTGGCTTGTTATGCTATGGTTCTTACAGCCATCAGTCCCATGATCATGAAGATTGCCGATACATTTCAATTGGATATTGCTACAATAGGTATTCTGTTTACATTTACATTTGTCGGTTTAACGGTTTTTGTCCCCATTGGAGGATATTTAGCCGATAGGATCGGCAAAAAGACGGTATTAAATGTTTCGGTGGCGGGATTGACTCTGGCACTGATCGGATTTGTGAATGCTCCGAGCTTTACAGTACTATGTCTGGTATCCATCTTTTTCGGTGGCTTTGGAGGAGTTACTGAAAGCATGATTGGTGCTTTTGTTCTTGATTTGAATACCGAAAAGCCGGATTACTATGTCAATATGACCCAGGTGTTCTTTGGGATCGGTGCTATCATCGGACCTATGGCTGTCGGACGCTTTCTGTCCGTCGGATTAGATTGGAGAGCAGCATATACCTTCTTGGGTGTGCCATTGGCGATTGTAGCTGTGATATTCTTGTTTTCGAAGACCAAGAATATTACTGATCATCATGTGAAAACAGATTTCGATAACAAAACATTACGATTGTCCGAACTTTTTAAAAGCAAAGGTTTTATTCTTTTATGTTTCGCCATGTTCTTTTATACCGGATCGGAAGTCGGGGCTTGGGGTTGGATGTGCACATACCTGGAAGAAAGCTTTTTATTTACAACGGATCAATCTACAGTGGCAGTGGCTCTTTTCTGGTTTTCTCTAACCATAGGAAGAATTTTCTGCGGATGGTTGACTTCAAGGTTTTCTACTGTACGAATCATCGTGGTGTTAGCATTATCGTCTGCTTTTTTTACATTAATATCTGCAGTGGTGAAAAGCAATATCGGTATTTACACTACTGTGATTGCCATGGGACTTGCTTTTTCCAGCCAATACCCTCTCATATTGTCTTATGCGGGAAGGATGACGGGAAAATCCTCCGGAACGGTTTTTTCCATACTGACGGCTTTTTCCGGTATAGGTAATATGGTGGTACCTTTTGTCATGGGGGTGACCGGAGACTTCTTAGGAATGCGAACCGCCATGACTGTTCCTGTTTTTTTGTTTCTATTCACCGGTATGATATTTATTTATTTTGATAAACAACACAATAAAGGTTTGAATCAATAAGACAAAGGGGACTTTTTAGTCCCCCTTTGTCTTATATGAATAAGTTATTATATGAGTTAGTATATATAAATTTTATATAAACAAGTTTGTGTCGGATTCTTCGGCTGCTCCTAAATAGGAAGCTTTTACGAAGAATGTTCAATCCCCAGAATGTGAAGAACATGGTTACATTACGCCCCATGGCAGCTGAAGCATTGGCACGTATAAATCAATCCTCTTCCTTGCAGCCTTTTTGAATCCAAACAGTAAAGGATTTGTTGTTCTTTTCTCCCTTGACATAGGTGTTTTTGGTTCGTGCACACCATGATACGGCATCTGAAAAGAATCCGGGATCCGTAGATGTGATTTTCACAATATCATCATCGTTAGCGTTCTGTATGGCTTCATATAGCTTCATCACCGGCCCGGGACACTGTAATCCGCATGCATCCACTTCGATGACTTTACTTTCCGGTAGGTTTTGTGTGGATGGATTTGCAGTTTGCACATTGTCTTGATTGATACTTATTTTCAAACCGATATTCTTCTCTGCTTGATGAACAGGGTTTTTTGGATCATAAGTGAACATTTTATAAGTGGTATATCCTCCGGCTAAGTTTTTGACATTTTTAAAGCCGTGTTGCTTCATGATTCTATAAGTAATGTAAGAGCGTACCCCTACGGCACAATAAAGAACATAGTGTTTTTCTTTGTCTAAAGACGATAATCGATCTCTCGTTTCGTCTGTGGGTATGTTGATGCTACCTTCGACAAAACTCATAGCTCTTTCCTGAGGCATCCGAACGTCTATCACCACTGGTTTATCCGGAGCATTCACCAGCTCTTCAACGGTGATATATTCCACTGTCTTGTTCATAATATTTTCAGCAGAGAACCCGGCCATATTCACGGGATCTTTTGCAGAGGAATATGGAGGAGCATAGCAAAGATCCAATTCTTCCAGGTCAAACACCGTTGCATGAAATTTCATGGCCGAAGCGATAACATCAATGCGTTTTTCCACACCGTCATATCCTACCGCTTGCGCTCCTAAAACTTTTCCTTGTTTATCAAATAGAACTTTTAAGGTGATGGGAAGGCCACCGGGGTAATAACCGGCATGAGAAAGAGGGTGGACAATGGTGATATCATAATCTTTATGCAAGGTTAGCCCGTCTCTTATCAATTGCTTCTCGTTTAATCCGGTGCATGCTACGGTCAAGTCAAATACTTTGGCCACTGAAGAACCTAAAGATCCTTTATAGGTTCGTTTCAAACCGCTAATGTTGTCAGCGGCCAAACGTCCCATCTTATTGGCCGGACCGGCCAAAGGTATAATCATACTTTTATCTTTGCTGACATAGTGGGTTGTTTCCACAACGTCTCCTACTGCATAGATACTGTCATCCGAGGTTTTCATGGCGTCATCCACCACAATTCCGCCTTTTTCGCTTAATTTTAATCCGCTGTCTTTCGCAAGCCCTGAATTAGGCCGGATACCGATACTGAGAATGACCATATCAGTATCAAGGACTTTTCCGCTTCTTAAGGCTACCTTCACACCGTTGCCGGAGGATGCAAATGACGCTACAGCATCAGATAAAACAAGGTTGACTTCATTGTCTGCAAGATGTTTGTGTACGGTTTGCGCCATCTCAAAATCCAAGGGAGGCATCACTTGCTTGGTGGCTTCCACCAATGTGACTGACAACCCGCGTTCTTTCAGGTTTTCCACCATTTCCAATCCGATAAATCCTCCACCGACTACAACGGCTGATTTAACCGATTCTTGTTCAATGGTGTCCATTATGTGATCCATATCAGGTATGGACCAAAGAGTCATGACCTTCGGATGATCGATTCCGGGAATAGGAGGTCGGACAGGAGAGGAGCCTGTTGATAACACTAAGATATCATAGGTTTCCATGTATGTTTCCCCTTTAGCGTGATTCATGACGGTGACTTGCTTTTTGTCCCGATCGATGGACGTTACTTCGTTTTTAATACGGACATCTACTCGAAACCTTTTGTAAAAGTTCTCCGGTGTTTGTAAAAGCAAGGCCTGTCTCCGATTGATGACTCCACCGATGTGGTAGGGGAGTCCGCAATTTGCAAAGGAAATATATTCACCTTTTTCAAACATGATAATTTCAGCAAATTCATCCAATCGTCTAAGCCGTGCTGCGCAGCTTGCACCTCCTGCTACACCGCCTACAATCAAAACTTTTTTTGACATATATTCTCCTACCTTTCATGACTGTGTTTCATATATATTCTATTGTATAATTTGCTTAACATCTAAACTGTGACTTTGTTACATTATTGATTTATTGAGGTTTCTTATTCAGGATAATGGAACCTCTTTTTTGAGTAAGCAATCCTTCGTCCGCCATCTTTTTCAACTGGCGGCTAATAACCTCACGGCTACTTCCCAATTCGATTGCTATTTTTTCATGGGTGGTGACTATTTTGCCTTGATTATCGGCGTGGGTGTCCAAATAGTCGATGATTCTCTCTTCAATGCTTTTAAATGTGATCATCTCCATCGTGTTTAACGAGCTGATGAGTTTATCGGCCAGTGTCCGGAATACATAGGTTTTGAAGCTGTTGTCCTTTTCAAGAAGATAAATGAATGCTTCCGGAGGGATGTCTGCGATGACACAGTCTTTCTCGGCTTCAACGGAGTATTGGTACTCTAACCCCCCTAAAACGCAAACTGCAGCCAACACACACAATTCACCTTCGGCAACCCTGTAAACAGTCATCTCACGACCGTTTTCTGATATTTTAAACAATCGCAAATTGCCTTTTGTCACAAGAGGAATTCCCTTGCAATTGCCCTGATCTCCAACCATTACAAACCCTTTGGGTAATCGTTTGATAATCAATGCATCCATTAAGTAATTTCGATTTTTAGGATCCATTCCCTCAATGAATGTGAATTCTTTTAAATAACCTTTTTTGTCCATGTTGATTTCCTCGCCTTAAACTAATAATATCATACCATTATAATGGGAATTTTTACAATGGTATTTCAGATGTCACCTGTTTTTTGAAAATTGTTCTTTACTTTTTATATTAAAATATGCTAATATCCAAAAATTAAATGGATTTCTTTGGGGGTGCTTATGGCTTATTTTCTTAAACAGACAAAACAAAAAAATAGAACTTATCTGGCTATATACGAAAGCTTCTATAGTCATGATAAGAAAAATACTGCTCATAGGTGCTATAAATCTTTAGGTTCAGTGGAGACCCATTTACAAAATGGTATTGGAAATCCCATAGCTCATTTCCAGAAAGAAGTTGATGAACTGAACAAAAATAAAAGGGAAGAAAGAGTAAGAAAAATATCTGACAAGTCTTCCAATCTTTATCTTGGCTATTTCCCATTAAAAAGTATATTAGATAAACTGAAGATCAAAGAATTTGTCGACTATTTTAAACTCTCAAATGATTTTAAATATGATCTTTACGAGCTGCTTTCATCTTCTGCATATGCCCGAAGCGTTGCCCCATGTAGCGAGAATAGAACATTTCACGACATCTTGCCTTATCTTTACCATCCCTATCATTACTCCTATGTTCAACTTATTGAAGGGATATCTTTTCTTGGCAGTAATTACGAAAAATTTATCGAGATATTTACTATGCAAGTTGATCGTATATATGGCATCGATACTTCAAAAACATATTGTGACCACACAAACTACTATTTTGGAATTGATCCGATCATAGGTATTAGTCTTTTATTAGACCGTAATCAAATTCCTATTGGCATGAAAATGTACCCGGTTAAAGAATCTGAAAAACCTGTACCTGAAGATGCAATGAATCTTAAATCTGAAATCGGAATGATTTACCCGGAAACATATAACACCTATCATACTCTCCGGCGAATAAAGGAGTCTTTTAAAATAATGAAGTCCGATCTTGATGTACATTCTGAATTTTCTCTGAAAGAAGATTGTATCAAGGGTCATTTTCTGATTTGTTATTTTACAGTACTTCTAGAAAGAATCTTTCAGTTTAATGTTCTAGATGACAAATACTCCGCCTCAGAAGTTGATGACTTTATTAAAAGTTTCCAAGTCATTAAAGACGAGAGCAAATATATCAATACAACTATATACACTGCCTTTATAAATGATTTATCACGTAAATTTAATCTTCCTTTGACGAATTATTTTCTGACAGAGACACAAATAAAATCGATACTCAACTACAAACTACCTTTGTGAAATTTGCTCTTTACTTTTCATATCAAAATATGCTAATATCCAAAAATTAAATGATAATAATAAGAAGAGATTATGATACAATTCAACATACAAGCTATCAGGTATACAAAAGGAGAATCCATTTTTGAAAAGACGTTTTGATCAAAGTCAAACACCTTTGTTTACAGCAATGAAAACGCATTGCAGCAGGACAACCATTCACATGGATGTCCCGGGGCATAAACAGGGTGCAGGAGCACGAGAATTAAGAGAATATTACGGAGAAACCACATTAAGGGCCGACTTGAATTCCATGTACGGAATGGATAATCTCCTTAGCCCCAGTGGTGTCATTATGGAAGCTGAACGGTTGGCAGCCGACTTGTTCGGAGCTGATGCCGCCTATTTTTTAGTTAACGGTACGACATCTGCTATACAAACCATGATATTAGCCGCTTGTAAACCGGGAGATAAAATCATTATACCCAGAAACGTACATAAATCCGTTATAAATGCATTGATATTGTCAGGTGCCGTACCGATTTATGTACAGCCTGAATTTTCTACCCGATTTGGATTGACAGTATGCGTATCCGCCGAAGAATATATTAAAACCATCGAAGAAAACCAAGATGCAAAAGCTGTTTTGGTCATCAATCCCACTTATTACGGGTTTGTTTGTGATATAAAGACGGTGTGCGATGTTGCTCATTCCTACGGAATGATGGTGCTAGCCGATGAAGCTCACGGAACTCATCTGTATTTTCATGACGGCCTTCCCATTGGTGCTATGGATGCCGGTGCAGATATGGCCGGTTTAAGTGTCCATAAAACCGGTGGATCTTTTACACAAAGCTCTATTTTGTTATTAAGCGAACGCTATTTGAGCAGATCTTATGTCAAGACCATTGCCAATTTGACACACACCACCAGCGCTTCCTACTTGCTGATGAGTTCATTGGATGTAGCCAGAAAACAGCTGGCTGAAAACGGTGAGGAGATGATTCAAAGAACCATTGAAATTGCCGATGAGATCAAGCGGAGAGTAGCTGAAACAGGTCTTTACCATGTGGTACCTGACCCTTCTGACCCGGTATCGGCTTTTGGATATGACAAAACCAAAGTGGTGTTGAATCTGCGAAATCTGGATATTACCGGCGTATATATGTTTGATTTATTAGCCGGGGAATATGATATCTATGTTGAGTTCGGAGATGCGGATAATATATTATTAATACCGGGAATCGGATCGACTTTTGAGGAAATACCGGACATTGTCAATGCACTAGAGGAGATTGGGAGAAAGCACTACACGAAGGATAAAAGATTGGCCATCGATCGGTCATGGTTTAATGTAAATATGATTTTTACTCCGCGAAATTCATTTTACAAGCAAAAAAAGAGAATACCTTTCCAAGATGCTGTCGGTCAGATCAGCGCAGAATTTGTTATGTTCTATCCTCCTGGAATTCCCATTTTAGCTCCAGGAGAATTGATCACAAAAGATGCTTATGATTACATTATGTTATTGCTAGAAGAGAATGCAACCATTACCGGTATTGAGGATCCTACAGCATCCACGATTAATGTCATCGTTCCTGAAGACGATGATATGTTCCGATAATATTACCTTAAAATTCAACGCCTTGGATAATGGCTAAATTTGTTGTTTTGCTGTGTTTTTAGTATAATGGTAGATGAAATATTTTTTCTATGAAAGCGAAGACACCAAAATGAAAAGACCGAACATACTGTTGATTACAACCGATCAGCAAAGGTTGGATACCATTGGTACATACGGAAGTAAGATTGCAAAGACTCCCTATATTGATGCACTTGCCAAGGACGGGTCGGTTTTTGAAAGCACATTCAATCAAAATCCGGTGTGTGTTCCTGCTCGTGCATGTATTCAAACCGGTCGATACACCCGACAACATGGTGTTACCTATATGGAGAATGTAATGGATAACACCCCCGGGTTACCGGATCATGAGCATGTGTTTTGGGACTATTTAAAGGGGGCAGGATACGATACTGCAGCCTTTGGAAAGATACATATGTATCCGGAGCGTAATTTTGATAAAGCTAACTTAACAAAAGGCAAAGGGTCGAGGTGGACTCAAGCAGAAGGGTTACCCATCGGATCGGCACCTTTGGGCGAGCAATACAAGGCTTGGCTGGAAGAGAAACATCCGGGCGGCTATGAAAAAATTTATCAGCAACGTCGAGATCCGGAATACAAAGAGAACAGGACTGCCATCGAAAATGTGTTACCGGTGGATCAATATGTGGATTATTGGATCGCACAAAACACAGTCGATTACATTGAACAAAGGGAAACGGATCGGCCCTTCTTTATTTGGTGCGGATTCTGCGGTCCTCATGGACCTTTTGATCCTCCGAAGCCTTATTCGACCATGTATTCTCCGGATGACATGCCTCTTCCCTTAGGATATGAAAAGCTCTCTACTGCCAAGAGAATCCAAGGTGACAAATTAAGACGAATTAGTGCATACTATTATGGACTGGTGACACTCATCGATCATATGGTTGGAACTATTACAGATGCATTAAAAAATAAAGAAATCTATGAAAACACCGTTGTCATATATACATCTGATCACGGTGAAATGCTAGGAGACTTCGGTAGGTTCGGGAAAGCTAACTTTTATGACACGGTTACCCATATGCCATTGATTGTAAAACCGGCTTCAGGATATCCGGTAAACTCTCGAGTAAAAGGATTAACCGAACATATTGATATTGCTCCCACCATATTGGATTTTGCCGGTTTGGATATTCCGGATTGTATGGAAGGCATTTCATTGTTAAAGGCAATGGAATCCGGCTTTAGCGAAAAAGAAGCAGTCTTATGTGAACATACTTTAAATGACCAAAGTCGTCACGGAGTGTGTATTCGAAATCAGGATTACAAAATGTGGTATTGGACCAATCCTGACGAATATGCTTTGTTTGATCTTGGAAAAGACCCGGATGAAACCTGTAACTTGGCTGAGGATCCTGTATATTCAGATATTATGAACTGTATGAAAGGATTGTTGATAAACAAGTTTTTAACCATGAAAAAGAGGTAAATGAGGAGGTCTCCATGATGAACCATAAAGAAAGAGTGATTGCGGCTGTTAATCATAAAGAAGTCTTTCCGGTACCTTACTCCATTAGTTTTACAAGCGAAGAAGCCGAAAAGGTGGGGGAATATTTAAAGGATGCGGATTTTAGAAGTAAGATCGGAAATCATATCGACTCGGTGGGATTAATACCCGAGGTGACTACAGTGAAGCCGGGGTATGTAAAAGATGCATTCGGCGTGGTGTGGAACAGAACCATTGACAAAGATATCGGCGTGGTGGATCAATATTTGATACCGGAGCCTGAAAAGAAATATATCCGGCTGTCTCAACCGGATTTGGACTTCGTGGATGAGAGTATAAAGCGGTTATTGGTAATGCCCGGGGAAAATTTCTTAATAGTTGATATCGGCTTTTCCATGTTTGAGCGGGCGTGGACATTATGCGGCATGGAGAACCTTTTAATGTGGATGGTTACCGACGGAAATTTCGTTCACGCATTGTTAGATGCAATTTGTGATTACAATATGGAGATCATACAAAGAGCTCTCCAATACCCCATCGACTGCTTTATGTTTGGTGATGATTGGGGTCAACAAAAAGGACAGATTATGGGTCCGACTTATTGGCGGGAATATATATTACCCCGTGTTAAGAGGATGTACAAAGCGGTGAAAGATGCCGGTAAATTTGTTTGCCAACACTCATGCGGAGATATCCAAGCATTGTTCCCGGATCTAATCGATGCCGGATTGGATATTTACCAGACATTCCAACCGGAAATATATGATATGGCAAAAGTAAAGGAAGAGTACGGGAGTTCATTGACTTTTTGGGGCGGGATCAGTACACAACATTTTTTACCCTTCGCCGCACCGGAAGAAATCAAAGTGAAGGTGAATGAAACCATCGCACTTCTAGGAAAGCGTGGTGGCTATATCGTAGCTCCCACCCATTCCATGCCTAAGGATATCCCGGTTCAAAATGTTTTAGCGCTTATAGATGCATTGCAGAATCAATAGCTTTTTGCAAAAAAGGAGTTACACATGAATGAAAACACTTATATCATTGAAAGAATCACCAATAGGCCGTCAGGAAAATTGGATGTTGTCATCGACACCGATACCTATAATGAAATTGATGATCAATTTGCCGTTTGTTATGCTTTATCTGCAGATGACAAGTTGAATGTAAAAGCTCTTTACGCAGCTCCTTTTTTTAACTCCCTGTCGGAAGGTCCAAAAGACGGTATGGAAAAAAGCTACGAGGAAATAGTAAAGCTATTGTCGTCAATGGGGCGAAAACATGAAAACTTTGCTTTCAAAGGCTCGGAACGATACTTGGAAGATCGGAACAAGCCTTGCGATAATCCGGCGGTGAGGGACTTGATTAAAAAAGCAATGGAAGCTGATGAGGAGCATCCGTTGTATGTTGCTGCCATCGGTGCCATTACTAATGTTGCATCGGCAATCCTGATAGAACCGGAAATTGTTAAAAGGATTGTGGTTGTTTGGCTAGGCGGGCATGTGTATCATTATATACATACAAGAGAATTTAATATGTTTCAGGATAAGGCGGCGGCAAATGTTGTTTTCGACAGCAAAGTGCCTTTGGTGCAAATTCCTTGCAAAGGTGTAGCATCTCAATTGATCACCTCTTTGTATGACTTGAAAGCTCATTTGCAAGGAAAAAACAAGATGTGTGACACCTTGTTGGAGATTTACAAAGCTTGTGCGAAAGATCACTTTGGATACGGACGGGTGATATGGGATATTTCCACCATTGCTTGGCTGATCAATCCGGAGTGGGTACCTTGTTCTTTTGTCAGCAGCCCTATGGTGAATGAAAATGACCGGTACAGCTTTGATCAAACCCGTCATCTCATCAGTTGTGCATTTGATGTGAATCGAAATGCAATTTTTAAGGACATGTATAAAAGATTAACTTGCGGTGGTTAATCAGTAGATCAGAAAGGGATTTTTAAAATATGAAAGTATTGTTTATCGGTGGAACAGGAAATATTAGTAGTGCAGTATCAGAACTTACTGTTTCAAAAGGCTTTGATTTGTATCTTTTAAACAGAGGAACACAGAATAGTTTGGCACCGAAGGAAGCAACTTTGATTCAATGCGACATCAGGGACAAGTCCCAAGCGGCAAGTGTATTGAAAGACTATAGATTTGATATTGTAGTGGATTGGATTGCTTACGAACCGGAGCATATCATCAATGACATCGAATTGTTTAAGGGAAAAACCAAACAATTTGTTTTTATCAGCTCTGCTGCATGCTATGAGCGTCCTCCGATGAATTATCTTGTGAACGAATCTTGCCCTTTGAAAAACCCATACTGGGGTTATGCCCAAAAGAAGATCGTCTGTGAAGATATCCTTGTAAAAGAATATCGGGAATCAGGTTTTCCGGTTACCGTCGTCCGGCCATCATATACTTATGGGGACACATTGATCCCTTATGTCTTCAACAGCCGAAAAAGCCGATGGACATTGATTGACAGAATGTTGAAGGGTAAAAAGGTGATTGTCCCCGGAGACGGTACATCTTTGTTTACTGTCACCCATAATACCGATTTTGCTAAAGGGATCACAGGATTATTCGGGAATGTGAAAGCCGTTGGCAATGCTTATCACATTACATCAGACGAAGTGCTGAGCTGGAATCAGATTATAAAGATCATTGCAGATGCAGTGGGGGTGGAACCGGACTTGATTCACATACCGTCGGACTTTTTATCCATTATGTCTCCTGAAAACAGGGGAGGCTTATTAGGGGACAAGTCTGTCAGCATCGTATTTGACAACAGCAAGATCAAGCAAGCGGTACCGGATTTCAAAGCCCTTGTTCCTTTTACCCGGGGCATCAAAAAGACCATTGCCTGGTTTCAAAGTGATCCTTGCCGGATGGTTCCGGATCAAGCATTTGATCGTTTATGCGATGACATCATCGACACCTATATGTTATCTGTAGACAAAGCAGTTGAATATGCTCGGAAAAAATACGAAAAATAGAATAAGCTAAAAAGGTCGGAATGGTTTAGTTGATAATCGAAGCAAGTTTCGATATAATTAAAGGAAATTTAATGGAAAAGGAAGAGAACAATTGATAACTTTATATAAACAAAAAACAGCATTGATCAATGGTAACTTAGAAACGGATATATCACTTGATCATGTTAATAAGATCTTGGGAAAGGCCGGTCTTTCACCGGTATCTGAACAGGATGTAAAAGAAGGTGTAAAAAACACCATGGCATGGTCCATTCTTACGGCTCATAACACAACAAAAGATCATAAGAACTTAAAAATCAAGTTTGATGCCATGGCTTCCCATGACATTACTTACGTAGGAATTGTTCAAACTGCCAAAGCAAGCGGTTTGCACGAGTTTCCCATGCCGTATGTTCTTACGAATTGTCACAACAGCTTATGTGCAGTAGGTGGCACCATCAATGAGGATGACCATTTATTCGGTTTGTCTGCTGCGAAAAAATATGGCGGCATATTTGTTCCGGCTCATTTGGCGGTGATTCATCAATATATGAGAGAAATGCATACCGGATGCGGGAAAATGCTTTTAGGTTCGGACAGCCACACTCGTTATGGAGCTCTAGGCACCATGGCTATGGGGGAAGGCGGCCCGGAACTGGTTAAGCAATTACTGAACAGAACGTATGACATTGCATACCCTGATGTGGTTTGTATCTACTTGGAAAACGAGCCTAAGAAGGGTGTAGGACCTCATGATGTAGCGTTGGCCATCATCGGAGAGGTTTTCA
Source organism: uncultured Clostridia bacterium (assembly GCA_937894465.1). Taxonomy (GTDB): domain Bacteria; phylum Bacillota; class Clostridia; order JAAYHZ01; family JAAYHZ01; genus JAAYHZ01. The sequence continues at coordinate 20,225 of CALCRE010000002.1, read as the reverse complement.
AAAACGGATTCGTAAAAAATAGCGTTATGGAATTTACCGGTCCAGGTATTGCGGGACTGTCTATTGATTTTAGAAACGGTATTGACGTTATGACCACTGAAACGGCATGCTTGAGTTCCATTTGGGTTACAGACGAAAAGGTTCGTGAATATTTCAAGAGTCATGGAAGAGAAGAAGATTTCCGTGCTTTAAAGCCCGGTAAGGTAGCCTTGTATGACAGAGCGGTTCGAGTGGATCTATCCAAAATAGAGCCGATGATTGCATTACCCTTCCACCCGAGCAACACATATACTATAAAGAACTTCTTGGAAAATGCGCCGGATTTGTTAGCAGGCATCGAAGATGAAGTCAAGAGAAAATCTCCGGATATTGATGTTTCTTTGCGTAGCCTTTACAAAGACGGAAAGGTTATTGTCAACCAAGGAATTATTGCAGGATGTAGCGGCGGAACATTTGAAAATATTAGTATAGCAGCGGATATATTAGATGGACACAACGTCGGTACGGATGAGTTTACATTAAGTGTATATCCTCAAAGTCAACCGGTGTTTTACGAATTGAATAGAAACGGCTCGGTGAACAAGCTGATGACCACCGGAGCGATTATGAAAACTGCTTTTTGCGGACCTTGCTTCGGTGCAGGAGATGTTCCAGCAAATAATTCATTGAGTATCCGTCACACCACCAGAAACTTCCCAAACAGGGAAGGCTCTAAACCTGGAGACGGACAAGTTGCAGCCGTAGCTTTGATGGATGCAAGATCCATTGCCGCCACCGCATTGAATCACGGCGAAATTACCCCGGCAACGGAAATAGAAATAAAGGATAAGGAATATCCGTACACCTTCAACGGGGATATATATAAAAACAGAGTTTATCAAGGATACAACAAGGCGGATGATTCGGTATCCTTGCGTTATGGTCCGAATATAAAGGACTGGCCGGAAATGGAGCCTTTGAAGGAACATCTATTGTTAAAAGTCGCTTCCTACATTGATGATCCTGTAACCACCACTGATGAGTTGATCCCCTCCGGTGAGACATCGTCTTATCGATCCAATCCCCTCAAGCTGTCGGAATTTGCATTAAGTAGGGTGGATCCGGGATATGTGAAAAAAGCCAAGGAAATCGCTCGTATGAATCAAAACAAAGATCATTCCGCGGAATTGAAACAATTACCCTTGTCTTTGGACTTATCTAAAACCGGAATCGGCAGCGTTATTTATGCAAATAAACCCGGGGATGGTTCTGCAAGAGAGCAAGCAGCTTCCGTTCAAAAGGTTCTGGGTGGATGGGCTAATATTGCATTAGACTATGCCACCAAACGATATAGAAGCAACTTGGTCAATTGGGGTTTGTTGCCCTTTGTTACCAATGTTAAGCCTGCCTTGAAGATCGGTGATTTCATTTTCATAGAAGGAATCAGAAGTGGAATTTTACAAGGTCAAAGAGAATTTGATTGTGTAGTAATATCTAATGGAAATAAAAATACTTTAAAGCTGAAACTACCCAATTTAACCGATGACGAACGGGATATCTTATTAGAAGGAAGCTTGATTAATTACTACAAGTCCGGAAAGTAAACAATGGTTTCACCGGATGTAGTGTGATATAATAATAACAAATTGAAGAAAAGGATGTTGTGTAATATGATTATAACCGGTATAGGCGATGAATCGGGCAAAAGTCTACAAGCCCAAATTGATGCGCATAAGGAATTAGGTTGGAATGCAATCGAACTTCGTTTGGTTGACGGTGTCAATGTATCGACTACTGCATTTTCTGATGACAAGTTTGAAGAGGTTGTGGAGACATTGGCCAAGAATAACATGTCGGTTACAGGATTTGCATCGGCCATTGGAAACTGGAGCCGCCCTATAAACGGTGATTTTTCCATAGATGTTGAGGATCTGAAGGTAACTGCAAAGAGAATGAATCGACTAGGTACAAAGTATACCAGGATCATGTCTTGGGTAGATAAGGATTTGCCGGAAGCTGATGTAAAAAAGGAAGTTATTCGCAGATTGAAGGAGCTTAGCAAGATCGCAGAGTCCGAGGGTATTTATATTGCCCATGAGAACTGCACAGGTTGGGGCGGACACAGTGCCGAGAATATGTTGGAGTTGAAGGAAGCGATCAACAGCCCGAATTTTGTTCTTCTATATGATATTGGTAATGTTGTTTCATACGGGTTTGATCCGGACGAATTCTTTAATACCATCAGAGGACACTTTGATTACATTCATGTCAAAGATGCAACGGCTATTCCCGGAAAACCGTCGGATAAGTTCCAATACTGCGGAGAAGGCGATGCAAAGGTGAAGGAAATCTTACAAAAGGTTATCATAGAAGACGGTTATGACGGTGTCATATCTATTGAACCTCACGTTGCAGCCATTGTTCACTCCGGTGCCGGAAAAGAAAAGACAGATGAAGAATTAAAACAATCCTATATCACATACGGTAGAAAACTGCATGCAATATTGGATCAAATTAAATAAACAAATATTTTGGAGGGTGTAATATGTTACAAAAAACAATAAAAGCGGACAGATTAACTGTTAAAATTTATGATTCCAGAAAAGCCATGGGCGTTTCTGCAGCTGTTGATGTTGCGGCTAAGATCAAGGAAATCGCCAAGGCAAAGGGTGAAGTGAATATGATATTTGCTTCCGCTCCGTCCCAAAACGAATTTTTAGCAGGCTTATTAGCTGATAAAGAGATTCCTTGGGATAAGGTTAATACGTTCCATATGGACGAATATATTAATCTTGATAAGGATGCACCGCAAGGATTTGGAAACTTTATAAAAGCTGCACTATGGGGAAAAGTTAACCTTAAGTCAGCAAATTTCTTGAACGGAAATGCACCGGACCTTGATGCCGAATGCAAAAGGTATTCTGATCTTTTAACATCAAAACCTGCAGATATCGTTTGTATGGGTATTGGAGAAAACGGTCACTTGGCGTTTAACGACCCCGGTATCGCTAAATTTGGCGACACTGAAATGGTAAAGGTTGTTACTCTTGATGAAGTTTGCAGGCAACAACAAGTTAATGACGGATGCTTCGCTTCATTGGATTTGGTTCCGAAAAAAGCATTGTCTTTAACCATTCCCGCATTGGTGGATAACGGGCATTTATACTGTATCGTTCCCGCTAAAACAAAGGCAAGAGCTGTAGTTGAAACAGTAAAGGGGTTTGTAACCGAATTGATTCCGGCTAGCATCTTGAGAACAAAAGATACTGCAACATTGTACTTGGATCCGGATAGCGGATATTTGCTGTAATTGATATAACAAAAAAGAGATCGTGTAAAGAACGAATAAAAGTATGTAAAAGGCAGTAACCTAAAAAAGGCTACTGCCTTTTTGATCTGGAAATTCATGTAACCAATGTTACGTGTTATATCATCCCTATGTGGTACAATGAGAAAAACAAAAAGGGAGCGAGAAAGGAGACCGGATATGAAAGTATTATATAGTACACAGATGATCAATATCGGAGGTCGTAACGGTAAGTCTGTTTCTCCGGACGGTAGCTTTTCATTGGATGTTGCCACTCCAATAGAAATGGGTGGTAATGACACGAAAGCCATAAATCCTGAGCAATTGTTTGCTGCCGGCTATGGCGCGTGCTTTCACGGTGCGTTGGAACTTGTGCTAAGTAAGGCAAGAATTCAATACAAATCAAGTAAGGTGACTGCAACAGTTTCATTGCTAGAGGATCCTGTTGATAAGGGGTTCATGATTTCTGCACGTATGCAGGTTTCAATTGAGGGATTAGACAACGAGACTGCTGAGAAATATGTAAAATTAGCACATACTATATGTCCGTACTCAAAAGCAACGAAGGGCAACATTGATGTTGAACTGGAAGTTGTATAACAATGGAGGGAAAATAAAGAACTAAAAGATACATAGCAAGAAAGGGGCCTATGCCCCTTTCTTCATTGTGAGATACAATTCCCTAAAATCTATGCTGGATCTACTGGGATTTTCAGGATTTGGCCGACTACGATTTCGTCGTCTTCGCTTAGGTTGTTGTAATCAAGGATGGCTTTATACAGATTACCGTCGTTATAAACCTTCTTGCTTATTTGGATCATATAGTCTCCCGGTTGTACGATATATAGCTCAAATTTCTTACCGTTGTCATCGACAAGGGGTGGTATGTACAGCTTTTGTCCTACCGTCAACTCTGTTCCGGACAAGTTATTGTACTCTACAATAACATCGTAATATTCATCAACACCGTAAAAATCCTTGCTGATTTTTCTCAAAAAGTCCCCGGTCTTTACCACATATTCCACAACATCGTTTTTGGGTTGTTGTCCTGTTGTCTGGGCAGGTTGTGTCGTTTCAGCAGGTGTGGTGGTCTCTGCCGGTCGAGTGGTCTCTGCCGGTCGTGTGGTCTCTACAGGAGGTTGTGTAGTTTCGCCGGGTTGTGTGGTTTCGATTTTAGATCCGTTATTTCCTTCCACTGAGATCTCATGATTATTCATGCTATCGGATATATCGTTATCCACATGCTGCGTTTCTCTGTCGTCAAAGAACTGAAATATGGAGCTTAATCCGTAAATTACTCCTATCATGACAACAAAGACTGCCAAAAACAATGTAACAGTCTTAATGGGAAAGCGTAGCGACTTTCTGTTTGGCCTTGGCCTTGGCTTTTCTGATATAACCGGTCTGCTGCTGGCGGAAGGATAGATTAATTTATCCTGACTTGGTTGAGTGATGGGTTCCGGTAGTTTTTTTTCATCATCATTTTTCGATCTCGCTTTTATCGATTTTTGTTTTGTGTGCTTGTTTTTACCGGCTTCTTCTTTCTTCTTGGATCTGCCGGCCGGTTTGATTGTTACGGGTGGAGTCTGTTCTTGCTCGTTCTTTACAGGCGCACTTTCTTCTTGCTCTTCAGATGACATTGAGAGCTCCTTTCCAGCTTTCAATAATTGCAATGAAATTTGGTCAGCTGTACTAAGTGCTTTTTCCGGTGTGTCCGGTTTTTCATTTTGATCTTCATTATCAACAGGCACTTCATTTTTTGTTGCTGTTTTTTTATCTTTTCCTCTGATCCAATTCAATAAAATAGGTTCTTGTTTTTTCGTTTCTTTCACTTCGTTCTTTTCGCTCGTATTTTTAGCTTCTCCCGTTTCTTTTACATCATCTTTTTCTTGTTTTGTGAAAACTTCCTGTATGTTACCGGTTGATTTTTCTTGCTTGGGTGTACCCTTATTCTCAGGTTGCATTTTCGGACGCTCTACATCCATGAAAAAATCAATCACTTCGCTTTTAATAGCAGAATACTCCAATGCCATTCGCTCTAGTGTGTCGTAGCGACCGAATGCCGCCTTGACAACAAAGGAATCGATTTGATTCGGACAGTTTTTTATATCTGAAAACAGTTCATAAAGGATATTACCTGCTGCTGCGATATATTTTGTATCGGTAAGCAAGAGGGGAGTATTGTTAAAATCCAAATAAAAGTTCACACTTACCATGTCATTATTTAAAACCATTACATTATTGATTTGCATGGCTGTCATTTTAATCAAGGGAGGATAGTGATCCATCTCAATGGACTTGTCTATGACCTTTTCTCCGATCTCTAAACGTTCAAATATATCCGGATTATTATTGACCAGATACTTTCTTAATTCGATTCCGTTATAGTAATGAAAAACAACATATAATGCGGATTCATGCACAAACATCTCATGAAAATTTTTATGTATGTCGGGATTCAAACCCTTGCATATTTCAGCGACTTTTACTTTGATTTCTTCCGTTTTATATTGATTGACAGTATATAAATCGGACTCTTTTGAGCATATGTAAATGCTTGTGTCTTCTGTTTCCGAGATGACCTTTTTTGCTTGATATTTCTCACCGATTATCATATTTCTATAAAAAGAACTCATGAATTTTCACCAACCTTAAAATTAGTATAAACAATATGATGTGATTAATCAAGAAAAAAGTACAACATATTGTTTAAATTACAACTATCACATGATATAATGGTTACATAATAATATATATTAGGAATGTGGTCATATATGTTAAGAAAAAACGGCTTTTTTATTTTATTGGTGATCTTAATTGCTTCAGCATTAATCATTGCGAACGCAAATATAAAAACAGATACCATTACCGCCTCTTCATTTTATGATCATGTCGTAAATGCTGTTACGGATGAACAAGGTAACATTTGGGTCTTGTACCGCGACAATGAAGGGTATACTGTCATCCAATACACACCGGACGGTAAAATCGGCAAGGTGACGGGATTGCAATCCAAAGGGAAAGATACCGGTGTTCTCAGCGAGCATATGTATGTGGATAAGGATCAAAGTTTATTTGTTACCAAAAGTTATCTGGATAACACAACCGGTTTGGTGGAAAGCGAAACGGTTGTGATCATCAAAGAGGATTCTGTAGAAGAGGTGTTTCGAATTGAATACAAGCCGGAGGACAATGTATGGTTACCCACCATCAGTCATATTGTTTGTGAAGGCAACAACCTTTTTGTGGTGATGAACGAAATATCAAGCATTAAGGTGTATGCTGTCAGCCTTGCAAGTAAAGAAGCTTCGAAAACCGACGAATATATTCCCACCGGCGATGTTTATATAGACAGTGCAGTTCGATTGGACAATGGTACGGTTGTTTTTTCAACCAAGGAAGGTAATGTTTTTGTCATTCGAAACAAAAAAGAAGCGGAAAAAATTTATCCTCAGAATAAATCGACGGCACAAATCGGAAAACTTCATGCTGTGACTGGTAATGAAGTACGATTTTTGGATTACACTGCAGATATCTATGGTTCCATGTCCTATATGGATTTTCCCCTTGAAACCGTTTATAAGGATGATGATGTTTTGTTAGAGGAACCCCAAATTCTATTCAATGACATTGAGAACTTGTACACCGGTTCAAAAGGCCATATCGTTTCAGTCATGAAGTACAAAGGTGATACTGTAATGTTATATGGTTCTGCCGGCAACTTGAAAATGTTCAATGTATCCCAAACAGCAGGCAAGGTGAAAACCGTCAATACACTGATGAAAGTGCTTTTTGTTTTGGCTGCCCTGTGTCTGACTATTGTCATATGGCAAATTTTCTTGTATTTTGATATTAAATATTTCAGAAAGAAAAGAATTGTTGTCCGAACCGTTCCTAAAAGCAATTCGGACAATTAATAAACTATGATTGCAACAATTCCAATATCTCTTCCATATCCAAATGATCCGGAATGGAATCATTCGCTTGTAATATACTATCCGTGAGGCTTTTCTTTTTCTCTTGCAAGGAAAGAATTTTATCTTCTATGGTACCTTTGGCAACTAATCGAATTACTTGCACGATTTTCTTTTGGCCGATTCGATGAGCTCTGTCGGTTGCTTGGTTTTCTACCGCCGGATTCCACCAAGGGTCGTAATGAATGACCACATCGGCTCCGGTTAAGTTTAACCCGAAACCTCCGGCTTTTAATGAGATCAGGAATAATTGACGTTCTCCTCCATTAAACCGGTAGACAGAATCGATTCTCTCGGCTGTAGGAACGGATCCGTCTAAATAGAAATAATTTAAGTGTTGCTGATCCAATTCTTTTTTCAATATTTCCAACATAGAAGTGAATTGGGAAAACACCAGGATTCGATGCCCGGATGACACAGCTTGTTCAACGATCTCGTTGAATAATTCGGTTTTTCCACTGCCGCCTTTGTAACCTTCTACAAACATTCCTGGATGACAACATATTTGTCTCAATCTTAATAAGGATGACAAAATGGAAAAGCGTTGCTTGTTTGTATCCTTGTCATTTTCAATTTGTTTTCTGGCATCGGTAAGATAAGCCATATACAACTCTTTTTGCTCTTTGGTCAGGTCGCAATCCATCTTTGTGATGATCTTATCCGGTAATTCCTCCAAAACTTCGGATTTAACTCTTCGGATAATAAATGGTGTAGTCATGGTTCGTAGTGCTCGGGTTACTTCAGGGTCATCAAATTCGTTGTGATTAAAACGTTTATTGAATTTATTTAACGATCCGAAAAAGCCCGGCATGATAAAATCGAAAACAGACCAAAGCTCAACAATATTATTTTCAATAGGAGTGCCTGTCATAGCGATTCTTTTTTTGGCACGAATGCATTTGACGCCTTTTGCACCAATGGACATAGGGTTTTTAACATGCTGAGATTCATCCAGGATACAATACTCAAACTCTACATCATTGTACAGATCTACATCTCTTCTGATCATACTGTAGGTTGTCAACAAGATATCAATATTATTGATATCGTTTAATATGGCTTGTCTTTGGGCAGGTGTACCGATTAATGGTTGCACCGTCAACTCCGGAGTGAATTTTTCTATCTCCGCAACCCAATTGTAAACCAATGATGTGGGTACAACAATCAAAGAAGGCTTACCGGAAATACCTTCCTTTTTCGAATTATTCTTGTATGATAAGAGCAACGTTAGAATTTGCAAGGTTTTACCTAGTCCCATGTCATCTGCGAGGATAACACCCAACCCGCAATCTGTCATTTGTTTCATGCGTTTATAGCCTGTGATTTGGTATTGCCTCAATATTTTTAAAAGGGATTTTGGTACGGTTAAATTGCCCTGATCGTAGTTTTTAATGTCATCGATCAATTGCTTAAAGGATTTTGTTCCCGTAATATATTTGCCGATATCTTCATCTTTAGAAAGTTCGTCCATATATAATGCACGATAAACCGGAACATGAGCAGAATGATTTTCAATATCATTTCGGTCTATTTCCAATTGATCCAGCATTTGAGCCCACTTGTTGACTTGGTCAAACTCCAAGTCTAAAAATTCTCCGTTTTTAAGCCGAAAATACTTTTTTTTCTGACGTATGCTGCTTAACAGCTTGTATAATTCATCGTCACTGATGTTTTCAGCATCGAAATCCATATCTAACCAGTTGTTCTCTACGTTCATTCTGATGGACATGGAAGGCCTTTTGACCAAAGGTAAATTCTTAAATTCTTCTGAATAATAGACCTGGCCGATTTCTAAAAACCTGGCCATGTGTTTTTTTAAAAACTCATATATATGATCATTTGTACTTAATATATAATGGTCACTTTCAAGCTTAAAACCGGATAATAAAACAAGAGACTGTAAATTCATTTCTTGTTTGTGATCTCGCATCAAATAGGTGTCTTTGTTGCCTTCAATTATTTGGTTGGTGGCTTGATTGATCGTAATGGTTCCGTATTGTAGTTGAAGATCTAAAATAATGTTGTTTTTGTTTTTATCAAATTTACTAACGATATTTAATTTATCCGAGATGATTTTCTGTTTTAAGTAATCCGGAATTTCAACATGTCCCAATGTATTTAGTTTTGGCAGTACAATCATAAAAAAGTTGTTCACATGAGGTGCAGAAAACAAAAACTGTTTATTTTGATTTGCTGATACCATTTCCACGACATTTTTAAATTCTTGTCGGGATTGTGGGTCTATGCGGTAGAGCTTACCGTTTGCCACTACATATTTGGCATTTTTACTGATCAAAATGTCTTTTTCCAAATATATGTCAAGCATAATGGATCGATTGATTTCCTCCAAGTGAAATTTTAATTCCGGTTTGGAGGATGACTCAAGTGTTAATACTTGTTTGGGGCGTTTGATCAATTTGATATCCACAAGATCAGTGTAGCAAATATCCAAATATTTTTCCAACATCACACCGTTTAAAATCAGTCGCTTTCCTAATAAGGAGCAATCCTCCCTAACCGGTTTTTCGTAATGACCTGCGGAATAATATAGAAAGGATAGAAGCTCTGTATCCCTCTTACTGTACTGATGTACTCCCGGTATATAACGGAATTGTTTTCCCATCTCAAATTCCGTTTGATCAAATATGTTGTTTAAAAAAGCTTGAATATTGCGGACAATGTATAAACGTGAAATACCTGTTTTAAATGATATTTCAGCTTCCATGGATAAATTGTGTTGGGGGTTGAAAATGTTCGGTTTTAAGTAGAATTCAATGGTTTGAGATAACTGAACCAAACTCTTGTTAATAAATGTTTCGTTTTGATCTACATAAGGCTTATCGAATAATTCGATGATGGATCGACCGGCTTTTGCAAAAGGTGTCTTTTCAAATTCTCCGTTTAAATCTCTTCTAGCTGTTTCAAAAAGCGCGGCTACTGAATGTTCGCATAAAGAAGATTGTTTACCACTTATTATACAGGAACATGCGCATTTTATTTGTTTATGCTCGATTGAGTAAGAAATTTTCACTTGATCTACATCTTTATGCTTTATTTGTGCATGAATGACGCTCTTCACGTGATCAATTTCATAATCGGTAATACAATTGTTTTCAAAAAAGAAAACACCTCTTTTATAGGTATCTTCATTTGTATGTCTTTTTACCAAATCTTCAGATATATATAGTATCATTAAAACGCTCCTATCAATCTCTAAAACTCAATTAAACCATATCTTTTCTAATAAATCAATGTAAAAAACTACTACATTTCTAACCTACCGGTTGATCATAAGAGAAACAATTTTCATAAATTGACAAGTTATTTATTCACCGGTATATTTACATAGTACGAGCTTTTGTATAACGGAGGGTAAATTTTGATATTCATATCTAATAGGAAACCAAAATACATTCAATCGGTTCTTTTTGATTTTGACGGTACCATCAGTTTGATCCGCCAGGGATGGCAGGATGTTATGATTCCATACTTTGCTGAAGTATTACTAAAAACCCCCCATGCCGGTACAGCTCAAGAAGAATACCGGTGTGCGACAGAATTTATTGAATTGACCACCGGAAAACAAACCATATATCAATGTATGCAGTTAAATGATGAGGTTGTAAAGCGTGGTGGTGATGCTGTGGATCCTTCTCTCTACAAAAATGAATACAGCAAGCGGTTAATGTTACATATTGAACATCGTAGGCAAAGTCTTTTATCGGGAGTTACTGATCCGGATCATATGATGATTCCGGGTGCCCGTCGCTTTTTAGAGACACTTGTGGAAAGAAATTTGAATCTGTATTTAGCCAGTGGTACTGATCATGAATATGTTATGGAAGAGGCGTCCTTGCTTGATGTTGCCAAATATTTCAAAGGTAATATTTTCGGAGCGAAAGACGATTTGCTACTAAATTCTAAAGCTATGGTTATTCAAAAGATTTTAAAAGAACAACAGTTGTCCGGCACTACTTTGGCAGGCTTCGGCGATGGGTATGTGGAGATTGAAAATGTAAAAGATGTAGGCGGGATTGCCATAGGTATAGCAGGTCATGAAGCAAATCCCAGTACAGGATGGGATGAATGGAAGAAGCGTCGTTTAACACAAGCGGGAGCGGATGCCCTAGTGATGGATTTTACCGACATTGATGCTATTATTGATTATTTATTCAAAGGGGGCTTTTATGAAACGGACTGATTTGATCGATATTTTACATTCTATAAAAGGCATTACAGTCGCTGTCATCGGAGATTTTGCATTGGATCGTTATTTTATCGTTGATACTTCTTTAAACGAACCATCTTTAGAGACCGGATTAACTGCTTTCCAAGTAGTTCAAACCACACAATCACTTGGTGCATCCGGTTCGGTGGCATGTAATCTTTCGGTAATGGGCTCCTCGGTGCTTGCAGTGGGATTCAGCGGGGTAGATGGCGCAGGATTCGATTTGAAAGAAGAAATGAATTCACTGTCCATTCATGATGGATACTTTTATCGCTCTAAGGAGGTCATCACACCACAATACATCAAAACCATTCAGTTGGAAGACGGGTCTCGAATAGAAGGCAATCGATTGGATATTAAAAATTTTAACCCCACACCTTACGATTTGGAGCAACAATTGATCGACGGGTTGCCGGAGGTGTTTCAAAAGAGCGATGCCGTGGTTATTTTAGACCAAATGACAGAAGAAAACTGCGGAGTTATTACACGACGGGTCAGAGACCGACTGATTTCGTTGGCCGGTGAATGGTCGGGTAAAGTTGTTCTGGTGGATTCCAGAACGAGAATCGACAAATACAACCATATGATCATTAAGTGTAACAAGATGGAAGCGTGTAAAGCTATTAATCCGAATCTTAATGAGGAGCCGACAATCGATATGGCAGTGGTTTGCGGTAAGAAGTTGTATGAAAAAAACAAAAAACCGGTTTTTGTTACATTAGGTAAAGACGGTTTACTCGCCTTTTCCAAAGACGGTGTTTATTACATTCCAACGGTTGAGGTTCCGCCTCCCATTGATATTGTCGGAGCAGGAGATTCGGTGACTGCAGCAGTGGCGGCTGCATTGTCCTCAGGTGCATCTGTTGTTGATGCAGGGCTATTAGGGAATATAACGGCATCAGTGACCATTCGCCAAATCGGAAAAACCGGTGCGGCAACACCGGAGCAAATCTTAGAAACTTATGATCAATATTTCGCAAAATCAGAAAAATGATGAATAAATTGAATGATTAAAAAAAAGAAAAAGACAATTGAAAAATTGTCTTTTTCACTCTATGGAAAATAATTTTTAACTTACCTCAATTTATAGATGCCTTTTGTTTCGCGATCTTGATTAGTCATGGAATAACTCTAAGTTTTTCAATCGGATATGAGTGTCAAACAAGGGTGTCAAAGACAAATCATAATTCATATTATCAATTACAGTCGCAATGGTATTTGACATGTCTACTTCATAAAGCCATTCTTTTTGCTTGCAGGATTCCGGCAAATAGGAGAGGTTTGTGGTGTATATTCTATCTATAACTCCTTCAGCGAAAGCTTTATCGATTTCGTCATATCCTTCTGTGAAAAAAGCGAATGTAACAGCTATATATACATGCCCGGCCTTTCTCTTTTTGAGTTCATAGGCAATATCCAAAATAGATTCTCCGGAGGCAATCATATCATCCACCACTAAAACGTCTTTTCCTTCTAAATTGCTTCCCATGTAAAAATGATCGATAATCGGGTTCTTTCCGTTTACAACCCTGGAGAAATCGCGTCGTTTATAAAATAAACCCACATCCACGCTTAATGCATCTGCATAATACAATGCACGATCCATAGCGCCGGTGTCCGGGCTGATGATTAACAGGTTGTCCTTTTTTACTGAAATACTTTGATTGCTTGCAAAAATAGCACGAATCATATCATAGGTCGGATAAATGTTTTCAAAACCATTGAGCGGAATGGCATTTTCGATTCTAGGATCATGGGCGTCAACTGTAAATATATTGGATACACCCATATTAACAAGCTGTTGCAATGAGACGGCGCAATCCAGCGATTCGCGACCTTTTCTTTTATGTTGGCGAGCGCTGTATAATAAGGGCATGATGACATTTATTCTACGTGCATTACCTGCAATGGCCGAAATGGTGCGCAAAATGTCCTGGAAATGCTCATCCGGTCCCATATGATTGGTAATTCCGAACATGTTGTATGTACAACCGTAATTACCGATATCGGCAATGATATAGATGTCCTTACCGCGAACAGGTTCTTTTATTGCAACTTTTCCTTCACCGTTAGAAAAACGAACATCATCAGCATGAATGACATATGAATCAGTTTGACACCGATAATATGATTGTGTTTTTCTATGTTTGACCAAGTGCTCATCAACCTTTTTCCCGAATTCTTCTGCACTTTTCAAAACAACGAGTGCTAATTCCCCATATGGTATATATGTGATCTCATCTAATTTCATGAAAGCCCACTCCTAATTGATATATATATAAGCCTATAGCACATTCAGTATATCACAAGTTAATATAAAATAGAATACTTAGGACCGTGATAATCAAGTGATTATCGAAGTAAACTTAGTATACCCGGATTGAGAATAAAATATATGACCCTTCCAACTATAATATTGCTCCAAAAGAACAATGCCAAGAAGATGATATAACCGGATTTGTCCGTATATCCGTAGATTACTTTGACCCCTCGGGTCAGCAAAGATGCGGACCACACCATGAGCAAACTTTCTAACAATGTGTATAATAAAAGGGTTGATGTGCTGCTAGTGACATTAATATCTTGAAACAAGACACCGATAATTGCACTGACCGGGGCAATGATAAAGTGGGAGCATATATACGCCTTTATAAAAATGATGCGAGCAGGATGCTTCTTTAATAGATCCTTTTTAGGTGATAAACGGTGAAACAGGTCACTTAAAGGTATTGATACAAAGAACACATCCAAAAATCCAAGTATAATGGTAGAAGCAATTAAAATCGATGCATTAATCAAGCAATCTTCAATAGGACGATCGGAAAAGTGGAGAAAAAGATTGTAATTGATACCGAATAAGATGATATCAATCAAACCGATCAATGTTATACTCCAGAACAAATACTTTGTTTTGGCATTCAATTTTCCATAAAAGCGCTTGGGGTATAATATAAAATCTAAAAATTTAGACATGTTTGTCTCCGCGTTCAAAATATTATGGTAATCATAACATGGCGGTTTTAGATTGTCAATTAGCATAAATAACCATAGATAGGAGTAATGACTAGTTGTAACCAAGTTAAAAACAGGTGCATCGCATGTTCATCGGACATCATTGTTGCCAGGAAATCAAAGTTGAAATTTTACAACAATTCTTGTAAAATAGAAGATACTAGGAAGGAACTTAATATGATGAAAAAAATATTACTTTTCGCAATCGTTTTTGTTTTTCTTGTTGGTTGTTCCTCCGGACAGGAAGAACCTGTGTATCTAAAAAACAATCAATTACTGTTTTTAGACGATGGTAGTACATATCGTGCTTTTTATGTTAAGGAAAGAAAAGAGGCATATGAAAGCAGTATTTGGAATATCACGAAGGAATTGAATAGGGTTTCGCCGGAAGAGGGGACGGCTGTTTATTCTAGAACCTTTTATACAAAAGCATCCCAAAATCATTTGACTGAGCTGATTTCTTATGAAACCTCTTCTGATACGATCGATTCATATGTGTTGTCTTACAGTATTGATAACGGTAACTCCTATTATTCATTCTCGACGATGGGTACTGCTCAATCCGCCTCGGGAGGAACGCTTCGCAAATATTGGCAAACTCAAATTGTGGATCCTATCCAAAATAAAATGGTAGTGTTTTTTCTGAAAGGTCTGTTGCCAAATGACAATCCATTAGAAGGGATGCGTAACTGGACTCTTTGGTATGGAATTACTTCCGACGGTGGAAAAACATTTGAAACGGAAGAGCAAATTATCAAACAAGGCGAAATGTACAGTCCGGAGTATCCTTTGGATGGTGTGTATGTTGGGAGAAACAGTATTATGGTCGGTGATGTCGCCTGCTTGCCCATTCAACTCAAATACCAAAATGGAGGTAACAACGGTAAGATATTAGTACCTGTACAAATAACCCCTTTGGATGAACACGGGGAGCTATATAATCCCGGAGGCGGCTATACATATCATTACAGTTGTGTGCTTATCGGTACATGGAACCAAGAAGGAAAATTGGATTGGGATATATCGCAACCGGTGGTGGCCGATCCTGCAAAAACCACTCGTGGTGTTTTAGAACCGACTCTTGCCGAGTTTCCGGACGGAGATATTTTAATGGTAATGCGCGGTAGCAACGGTGGTTCTAATGATCCGAAACATATTCTCGACAGCTATAAGTGGTACAGCTATTCAAAAGATGGCGGCTATTCCTGGAGCCCGCCCAAACCATGGATGTGTGATGATAACACCATATTTTATTCCCCTTCATCTTGTTCACAGCTCATAGAGCATTCCAACGGGAAATATTACTGGATCGGGAATGTCTCCAACAGAAATGCAGAAGGAAATTTACCCAGGTGGCCTTTGGTTATCGGTGAAGTCAATCCTGACGATTATATGCTGATCAAGGATTCGGTGATGGTTATTGACATTAAAAAGCCTGAACAAAGTAGTAGAGTCACCTATTCAAACTTTTTTGCAAGGGAAGATCGTGTCAGCAAAGACATTTTAGTTTACTGTACACCCTTGTTCGAGAACGGTTATGAAAATAAACAATCTGATTGGACGGCAAATGCCTACGTCTACACCGTAAATATTAAATAATCAAACACAAAATGAATAAAAGTTTATCTATAAAAGAATGAGTGTTTTGTATGTGAAAAGTGCTCATTCTTTAATTTATGACCGTAAATAGAAAAATACGGTTATCGATTTCTTTCTTTTAGCATACCGTTCCGGTATAATGCATCTACATCCAAAAAATGTAAAAAAAGATAATAAATATGCGGAGGTAAGAGAATGCAATCGACATTAACAAGTATTAATGAAAAATTAAAGAAAACCGATAAAACATTTAGTGCAATTACCGAGGAAATATCCGGTGTAAAGAGTGTCATACTGATCTTTCTGGGCTTTATGACTGCAGGCGTGTCATTTATTGGAACTGCTGCTCCTTTTGTTATTGCTTTATTTGCTGTTGTTTTGCAATACAAAACAATTCCCTTTGTGGTGATGTGCATTACCATTCTCGGTTTGGCATTGGCTAAAGCACAATCAGCTTTACCGGTGTACATTTTATCGACAATATTGTATTCAATTCTTCATTTGTTTTTGAAAAACAAGAAAACAGGAATGAAGGCAATTGCCATATCTTTGGTCTATTTAACCGCATCGGTGTCAGTCGTTGCATTTCAAGGTTGGACATTTTATGATTTTCTGTACGGGGTGATGTATGCAGTATTAACCGGTTTGTTGTACATCATATACACAAGGGCAATATCGGGGTTGGATGATATTGGAAACAAGATGAAATTAGATGCCGAGCAATACGCTGCATTGTTCATTGTTGCTTTTTTAGCACTTTCCTCGGTGACGAGTTACAAAATTGCCAATGTTAACATCGGCGTTATGATTTACTTGTTTGTAGCAATGCTTTGTGCATTCTACGGCAATATTGGTATTTCCGGTGTATTTGTACTCAGTGCTATGTTTGTTGGTCACTTATCGGGATTTAACGATATGTTCGTCTATATCTTATTAAGTGTCACAGTGTTAATTTGCACATTAACCAAAGGCTCATCCAAGTTGGTTTTTTGCATTGCAACGGCAATCGGTTGGTTGGTGACTGCTGTCATTTTTTCTGAAACCGTTTCGGGAGAGTATTATATCGTGGAAACTTTGCTAGGGATCATTCTTTTTGCAAGCTTTCCAGCTCAAGCCGGTAATTATATATTTGATTTGGTAAGTCCTGAACAAGCAAAGGGAACCGGTATCGTTTACAATGCCAAAGGTAAATTGCTGACAGCGAAAATGACCGGTATGACCGATATGCTTCAAAAGGTATCTGCTATGATTCCGGATGAGGAATTCAAGAATACGGAAATAAAGAATGATGCATATCGACTAATTGATATTGCGGCGGGAAAGATTTGTGAAAGCTGTAGTAAATGTTCCTATTGTTGGGAGGAAAACTTCTATTCAACCTATCAAGCGATCTTTGCAGCAGTAGCAACCATTAATACCGGAGGAACATTCAATGAAAACGATTTACCTGGGAAGTTTAAAAGAACGTGCTTGAAGCTAGATGACTTTGTATCGAGTATCAACAATTCATGTGAGATATTTAAGATGGACAAGATTTATCGACGTCATATCGATAATATCAAGGATATTGCCGGTGATCAACTGCACCACTTGGCTTCATACATTCATGACTACTATACTGCGATAGACAATACAAAATCAGAATGTAAAGAAATTGAGAATGAACTATATAGAATGCTGTCATCCATTGGTTCACCTCCTTTGGATATCTATATCGGAAGTCTATGTCAAAACAAATTTGTGGTGGAGCTGTTGTATGATAAAACATCAGTGTGGAGAGACAATTTGGATTTAATCTTAAGTGTTGTCAGTAGGGTTTTAGGAGAAAAGATTGAATATGAGACCGGATATTTCGGTGATCAATATGATGTAAAAATTACATGCCGACCAATGAAGCAATATAATGTTAACACTTGGATTGCAAAAAAAGCTGCATCCGAACACTCGGTGTCCGGAGACAGTTACACATTCTTTGAAAATACAAAGGGACTGTATGTGGCAGCGGTAGGAGACGGGATGGGCACCGGGAAAAAGGCTCACACACGGAGTAATATGGTGATGAATCTACTTGAATGCCTATATGATGATCATCCGGAACATGAGTCTGTCCTTCAAATTATCAATTCTTTTTTAGCCATGAAAACCGAACAAGAATCTTTCTCTACAGTAGATATGTGCACCATGAATCTTTTTTCCGGAGAAACGGAATTTATAAAAGCAGGAGGATGCAGTACATTTATATTTGACGGGCAGGATGTTAAGTTGCTTGGCTCGAATACCGCACCAATGGGAATCTTGAATAAACCTAATACTTATTCTGTAAAGGAAACCGTGGATAATACATTAATAATTGTATTACTAACCGATGGTATCATCGATCTGGTGGGTGAGAATGACATACGATATATCATCAGTGCATGCACGGTAAATACTGTACAGCATCTTGCTGATGTCATTTTAAACAGTGCATTGGATAAATGCAATCATCAACCTCATGATGATATGTTGGTTTTGGTCAATAAAATGTGGAAAAAATAAAGAAGGCTTTTTGATACGGGCATCCTAAGAACAGCCTCGCTATGCGAGGCTGTTAAATTCTTTTTTAATTTTTTAAAATATTTTATAACAACAATTTTCTTAATGTGTCGCTCATGGCATCCTTTGAGCACTTGACACTGTGAAGAACCGGTTTATTAATCACATCAGATATGGGTTGTGGGATTTTAACGGAAGTTTCTCTCTCAAGCAATTTCAATAAATCATATTCGGTGTATTCTTCCAAATCCTGATCTTTGATCAATGCTTGTGCAACAGCCTTACCGAACTTGTAAGGGCTAGCGGTGGATACAACTACAGTATGAGTGGAATCTTGGGTGGCCTCCCTGTATAGATCCAGTACCCCTAATGCGACAGCTGTATGGGTGTCGGACAAATATCCGTATTGATTGTAATATCGGGATATGACTTGTGCCGTTTGATCATCGTCTATATAATCTGCAGTGAACAAATCAGATAATTTCATGCGTATTTCCTCAGGAATTTCATAACTTCCGGTTTCTTTTAATTGTGACATGAAACCTGAAACGGTTTCGCTTTTTTTATCCGCTGCATCGTAGATTAGCCGTTCCAAATTGCTGGATATCAATATGTCCATGGAAGGGGAGTGGGTTCTGTAAAAGGTTCTCTTCCTGTCATAAACACCTTTATGAAAAAAATCGGTTAATACGTTGTTTTTATTGGATGCACATATGAGCTTATTGACCGGCAAGCCCATTTTAGCGGCATAATATCCGGCTAATATATTACCGAAGTTCCCTGTAGGTACTGCAAAATTAATGCGTTCGCCGCAAGAAATGACTCCTTCTTTAAGCAAAGCTACATAGGAACTGAAATAGTAGACGATCTGAGGTACCAATCTTCCCCAGTTAATAGAATTGGCTGAAGAAAACATATAACCGCCCTTGTCCAATTCTTCTATCAACTTTGTATTGGTGAAAATCCTTTTTACACCGGTTTGCGCATCGTCAAAGTTTCCGGAGATGGCGACAGAATGAACGTTAGATCCTTCTTGCGTAATCATCTGAAGCTTTTGCATGTCACTGACACCGTGTTCGGGGAAAAACACCATGATCTCGGTGCCTTCTACATCCTTGAATCCCTCTAAAGCAGCCTTACCGGTATCACCGGATGTAGCTACTAAAATCAAAACAGTCTTGTCCGCTCCGGTATCGTGAATTGCACTGGTCATCAGCTCCGGCAATAATTGTAACGCCATATCTTTAAATGCGCATGTCGGCCCATGCCATAGCTCCAAAACCGAAGTGTTTTTATTCAAATTTACAACAGGTGCCGGATGGTTGTTTTCAAACCCGGTGGAGTAAGCGTTGCTTGTACATCGTTTTATGGTTTCTTCCCGATAATCATCCAAAATTCTACATAACACTCTATTGGCGACATCGATATAACTGCCCTCAGACATAACTTTCAGGTCATTTATTGAAAAATACGTAAAATGCTCCGGTACATACAATCCGCCGTCTTCAGCCAAACCTTTCAAGATTGCTTCTTGGGACGAATTGGCGTAAGCATTTCCACGCGTGCTTTTGTAATGCATAATATAATCTCC
>CALCRE010000001.1 GCA_937894465.1 uncultured Clostridia bacterium | reverse complement strand
ATTACATTCTTCATATTCCCATCATATCAAGGATTTTACTCACGGATACAAATCCTTCTGCAATCTCCTTTGCAAGGTTCGACGTAAATACATTTTCGTGGACAGGCCTAATTTTTCCGATGTGAAAGTATTTCCGATTCAAGATTTCCTTTGCCCTGCAATCCGGTAATTTCGGGTGGTGGTCTCTTTTGTAAAGTTCTCCGTGAACCGAAAATCCATCCGCTATGACTTGATCGAGTTGATCGCTATAAAATTCCGGTCTTTCAAATATCTTTTCACGCAATTTCTTAATCCCGTCGGTTGTTTGCTTATATATTCTTAATCCGTAAGAGTAATGTTGCGCACCCATATCAAAATACAATCCGGGTACATTCTCATCTTTTCCGAATTGTTTAAAACGAATGTACATATATTCTTTAAGAGGTGCACTCGGAAAGTAACGCCTGTCCGTATAGGGCGTCGAGATACAACGAGCCGGTTTTATATCAAAGGGATAGTCCAAAGATGTTATTGTTGGAATCAATGCACCATAAAGTAACCGTAACGGTTCTATAATCAGCTTCTTATATTTTTCCACATTCTCCGCTTGGTCTTCGATGGTATTGTGAAATCTCAGTTCAAATAAAAATGTGGGCATTTCTTTTGGAAAACCCTTAAAAGAGTTATTTAACATTTTCAATGTGGTCACCTCTATTATTTAACATACTAATCTTTTTCTTAACTTTTTTTAGCCGATAAAAATCTTCTCTGTCCTTCTCCTCAAGGAGCTCCTGAATATATTTGATCTGCTCTTTATATTTTGGTATCTGAATGTGTTGTAATGCATTCGTTCTCTTATTGGTCTTTTCAATTTCTTTGGCCAGCTTGAATATGGTATTCTCTTTTTCTGCCAGCTCATAAATTTTGTATCGAACTTCATAAAACTTCTGTCTTGCCTCGTCTAAAGAAGAGTTTGTGTTGAAAAAACCATAGGTTGGCACAATATCGTTCTTCTTAAACTTTACAACAGGTACATCCACACCCATGACACTTTTGAGAAGCACATCAAAAGTCTCATCGTTGGGTATACCATATGTGATATCATCTACTTCCTTGATACCCATGGCTATATTCGCCGTTTGAAGAGCCCGATAAGCTTCTGCAAGGAACAGAGCGATTTCCTGTTGGATCTTTTTTGCTTGATCTGCTATATTCATCATTTCATTGATCAGAATATTCCTCTTTCTATCCAGCAGATCAAATCCCTTTTGTGCTAAAACCAGAGAAGATTTCGCCTTGAAAAGATTGGATTTTGTCGGAGCGATCAATATAGCCATAATTGTTTACTCTCCTTCATTCCGATAGTATTTTTGTAAATACTCCAACTTCACACGATCAAGCTCATCTACCGGAAGGATGGATAACAGTTTCCACCCGAGATCCAATGTTTCAATCATACTTCTGTTTTCATGATCTTCCTGGGATATAAAGCGATTCTCCAATTCACGCCCGAACTTCAAATAGCGCTTATCCACATCGCTTATATCTTCCTCACCAATGATTTGAGACAAAGATCGCACATCCTGAACACGTGAATAAGCTGCATATATTTGTGCAGCCAAATCTGCATGATCCTCCCTGGTATAATCCGCTCCGATTCCATCCTTCATAAGACGTGAAAGTGACGGCAACAATTCGATCGGCGGATAAATCCCTTTTTGACTGAGCTCACGATTCAGAACGATTTGTCCTTCTGTTATAAATCCGGTCAAATCCGGAATGGGATGGGTAATGTCATCATTGGGCATAGTCAATATGGGTATTAATGTGATGGAGCCCTCCTTGCCCTTGAGCATACCTGCCCGTTCATACAAAGTAGAAAGGTCACTGTACAAATATCCGGGATATCCTTTACGAGACGGTACTTCCTCCTTTGCAGACGATATCTCTCTTAAAGCTTCTGCATAACTTGTCATGTCAGTCAGTATAACCAGCACATGCATGTCGTTTTGGAAAGCAAGATATTCTGCAGCCGTCAATGCACAACGCGGTGTTGATATTCTTTCCACAATAGGGTCGTCTGCGGTGTTGACATACATGACGACATGATCTAAAACACCGGAGACTTGAAAGCTTTTCATAAAGTAGTCGGCACTGTCATGTCGAATACCCATTGCACCGAAGACAACAGCAAAATTGTCACTGTCGGCGTCTTTTATCTTTGCTTGCCTCACAATTTGAGCGGCCAGTTCATCATGAGCAATTCCGTTTCCTGAGAATA
The DNA here is from genome assembly GCA_937894465.1 of uncultured Clostridia bacterium. GTDB lineage: Bacteria > Bacillota > Clostridia > JAAYHZ01 > JAAYHZ01 > JAAYHZ01. The sequence continues at coordinate 7,860 of CALCRE010000001.1, read as the reverse complement.
TCGGCAGTTTTTGCCCGCGGATCAAAGTCATCAAGGCATCTATGGGTGATATCCCGGTTTGTATGAAGTTTCTAGGATACTTACGGGCAACAGGGTTGATGGGGCGGCCGTTAATGTTTTCTCTAACTGATGAAATAATTTGATACGAACCGTCAATCGGTTCTCCTGTTCCGTTGAACGTTCTGCCTAATATCTCCTTTGACAAGGGAATGGACATCAGTTCTCCTGTGAAAGCAACGGCAGAATTGCTTGTGGATATACCTGCGGTTCCTTCAAAGACCTGAACAATCGCTTGATTTCCTTCAATCTTGATGACTTTTCCTTTTCTAATCTCTTCATCATCAATCCGTATGGATACCATTTCTCCGTAAGATACATTATTAACACCGGAAAGAACAATAAGTGGTCCTTCAACTTTATCTAATTTTAAATACTCTTTTCTCATATTCTTATCCTTATTCATACTTTTGCCTGATACTTTGATAAGTCTCCGTGATTCTTTCCATTAATCGATTCAGCAAATCAAGTTGGTCATTAGGAACATCATACTTCATTTTCAAAATATCTTGCAAGATATCTTGTTTTCGTATGGTAGAGACGGGAATCCCCATTTTAACACAAAGCAATGCATTCTCGTAAAAAACATCGATCACCTTCAACATCATATATTGCTTCTTGAGTACTACAAATGTGTCCTCCTTGTGCAGTGCATTTTGCTGTAAAAATCCCTTTTTGATCATTCGGGCTGTTTCAAGTACCAGTGCCTGATCGTTTGGTAGAATATCCTCTCCCACCAATTGTACAATCTCATTCAATTTATCTTCTTCTTGGAGAAGTCTCATCATCTTCGCACGTAATTTCATCATGTCAGAAGAGACATTTTCATTATACCAATCCTCAAGTATATGAATGTATCCACTGTAGCTTGTAAGATAATTGATTGCCGGATAATGCCTTCCGTAAGCAAGCTTTTTATCCAGAGCCAAAAAAGTTGTGACGAATCTTTTTGTGTTTTCGGTGACCGGTTCAGAGAAATCGCCTCCCGGTGGAGAGACGGCACCAATGATTGTTACCGATGCTTCCTCGCCTCCTAAGGTTTCAACACATCCGGCTCTTTCATAAAACTCTGCCAACCTTGATGGTAAATAGGCCGGAAAACCTTCTTCGGCAGGCATTTCTTCCAAACGCCCGGAAATTTCTCTTAAAGCTTCAGCCCAACGGGATGTTGAATCAGCCATAATAGCAACATCATAACCCATGTCCCTGTAATATTCCGCCATTGTCACACCGGTATATATACAGGCTTCCCGAGCTGCTACAGGCATATTGGATGTGTTTGCAATCAATATGGTTCTTTCCATCAAAGGTCTTTGTGTTCTCGGATCGATCAATGCCGGGAATTCCTCCAAAACATTCGTCATTTCATTGCCGCGTTCACCGCAACCGATGTAGATAATGATATCAGCATCGCACCACTTTGCCAACTGATGTTGTGTCATTGTTTTACCTGTGCCGAAACCTCCAGGTAAACCGACAGTTCCGCCCTTTGCAATGGGATAAAAGCTGTCGATAACCCTTTGCCCGGTAATCAGCGGTTTGTAAATGGATATTCTTTTTTTAACGGGCCTAGGGCGTCTTACAGGCCATTTGCTAGACAATGTAAGGCAGATTTGTTCTTTGTTTTCCCTTTCCAATACGACGATTGATTCATTTAAACTATATAACCCGTCATAATTTGCTTCCACAACAACACCGCTCATTCGATACGGAACCATTAATTTATGGGTAATACTCAATGTCTCCTGTACGGTTGCATATACATCTCCGGCTTGAACACGATCACCCGACTTTACAACCAAATGAACTTCCCATTTCTTTTCATCGTCCAAAGACAGTAAACCGATACCTTCGGGTATAAAATATTCCGAAATGGAATTGATTCGTTGCAGAGGTCTTTGTATTCCGTCGAATATATTTCCCAGCATACCGGGCCCTAATGTGACAGAAAGAGGATTACCGGTACCGAGGATCTTCTCTCCTGCTCTCAAACCTTCCGTTTCTTCATAAACTTGTACTGTTGCAATATCCCCTTCAATGGATACGATCTCACCGATCAACTTATGGGATCCTACAGTCACCATCTCATTGAGTTTAAATGAACCCATATTGACTCCTTTTATGACCGGCCCGTTGATCTCCCTCACATACCCTTCATTGCCGTTCATGGACATCACCTGCTTCTATCGCTTGGAACAACATCAGCATGATTATGGATTTCCGATCTTCTAAAAGCGTCTTTATGGACATATTGATTCTCACGTTACAAACAGGATCTTCAACAATGATTCCTCCGATCATTTGGTCAGAAGCGACCTTAAAGTTTAAATTCTTCTGATGTTGATTTAATATAAATTGTCGTAAATACTCCGAATGTTTCATGTGATCCCTTGCCGTCAACAAAACGATGGAAGTATCCGCCAGGCTTTCTGCAAGCTCCATATTACTCACAAGTGAACACAAATAATTCCGATACCCATCGGTATTCATGAATGATTCAATTTCTTCTTTGAGATGATTCATAAAAACACCGAATTGTTTTTCTCTGACCGATAGAACCTCTTTTTTTTGATTCATTCTAGTTTTATTTACTAATTCATTTACTCTAGTATCTGCATTTTTTCGAGCTTTTGCCAATATCTCTTCTGCTTCCTGATCAACGGCTTTCTTGTTTTGCTGAATCTTAATCGCATACTCATTTTTTAAATTTGCCATTTCTTCAGCAAACCGTTCTTCCATAGATCGATGCAAAAGCTTAGAAAACAATGATAATTTTTGTTCGATTGTTACCATAAAATCACCTCATATCTCTCATTCCGATTGATTCTCCGATATAGTCTAAGATCATGTCATGAGCATGTGAGCTTCCGTGTCGGTCGGGAATTTCGATGATCAAAGGCTTCTTACACTTCATTTTAAACATCAAAACTTCATCCCTGATCAAGTCAGCTGCCTTTTCCGTTAATATGATAATACCGATCTCATCTTGTTTTATAGCGTTCTTAACGGCATCGAGCACTTCCTCCCGCTCATGCAATATGATACCGTCTATTCCGGCCAGTTTCATTCCGACCCAAGTATCCTTGTTATCACTGATTAAAAATTTCATAACTTCACCTAAACAAAAAGGATCAGTATGGATATGATCATTCCATATATGGCAATACCCTCTGCCATACCGACAAATATAAGGGTTTTCCCCAGAATGGCGGAATCTTCTGAAACTGCACCGACTGCAGCTGAACCGACTGAACCCACCGCTAATCCGGTTCCTATGGTTGCAAGTCCTGTACTCAGCGCTGCCGCTAGGTATTTAAACCCTTCCCCCAAGGATAATCCGGCGATAGCTTCACCTGACGCAGTTACTCCGGCTTCTTCCGCCGCCCATACCGGATCACCGGTAATCAAGAGTATGATCATGGACAATAGGACCACTCCAAATACAGACACTGAAGTGAATATAGCTTTCTTGGCACTGCCCTTTAGTTTTCTTTTCATTGCTCTTCTACCATACAAAACTGTAACTGTTGCGATGATAATTGCTAACCCTAATAAAACTATTTCCATATAGCCACATCCTTTCGATGGTTATTAATTCATTTTAACAGGATTGAAGGGGATACCCTCACCCTGAAAATATTTACCAAACATTTCATAATACTCAAGACGTAGTCCTTGGATAAACACAACCAATCCCTCCAAGGTTAATATGAGTACATTCCCTAACACTAAAATGATAAACTTCAAAACTATATTACTTGTCATCTCTGACATGACAAGAAAAGCCAAGAACAATCCGGCATGGTTTAATGCAAATGCACCGACTCGTATAAACGAAACGGTATTGCTCAATGTCCCCAAAACCGTTTCCACCCCTTCGAAAATGCTTTCTGTAAGGTAAGAACCCATGTTGCCGTGTACAAGAGGTCTTTTGTTCATAACCAGATTGGTCAGAGGTTCTTTCAGCAACATGACAACAATGCTAAGCAGCAAGGAAACAACCGGAAAAGCCATAGGTATGTCAATCGCACCGGTTACCATCACACCACACATCACAAGACTAATGAAAAACACATAACCTGCTATACCGTTCTTCCCGAAAATTCCCTCTTGCACATGACCTCTCCTTAGGCGGTTTATAACGCCGAAAATAAAGGAAACAGTCAGCACTACCACACCAAAAACCACACCTGCCAATAGAATTTTCGGTATATTTACAGGGTTAAGGGGTCTGCCGATCAAACTTGGCAACCAAGGCAACTCCGCCTGTTCCAATCCGAAAAAACTTCCGTATACTAAGCCAAATAAAATCGAACTTCCGCCTAACCGCGTCAATAGTTGCCCGGCAACAGAAATCTTTCTATACATGAATAAGCCTGCTAAAAAATAGACAGCCCCTTGCCCGATGTCTCCGAACATAATTCCAAACATTAGGCAAAAAGTCAATGCAAGAAATGGAGTAGGATCAATTTCATAATATGAGGGTAAACCATATAAGCGAACGATGGTTTCAAAAGGCTTGAAAAACCAATTATTCTTAAACTGAGTTGGAGGCATCATTTCATTTTCTGATGGACTGGACTCTTTTTCCTCTATAATGATTTTATTCGTATAGGAACTGAGCAATTGAGCCACTTTGTATTTGTCACTTTGTCTCACCCAAGCATTCAGTACAAAAGTGATGTCGCTGTAGATCACTTCCTTTTTCAAACTAAGAATGCTTTTTTCCAGCTCTACTGATGTATAAATTTTGCTTAACAGATCAAAGGTTTCTTCCTTTTTTTCATTCAACACTATAGTCAACTCATCAATTTCATTTTCTAATGTGTCAATTCTCTCTTCTACTTGATCAATCATCTGATGTACCGTGCCATGCAATCCTCCCGGAATATCAAGCTTTTCTCTGTTTAGCGACTTTAGAAGATTTACCGTTTCTTCCTTGAACCGTTTCGGATAAATGATGATATAAAGTCCTTCGGAGGAATTCTTATTATAATCTATATTAAGTGCAACAGCACTGATGTTTTCATAATTTTTTCTTAAATGCGTTCTATTTTCTTTTGATAAGGTGCATATTTCGTAATCGAAATAATTTAACGTCGTAATAAGGTCGAAATCAATTTCTTTATCAACAATACTGTCCCATCTTTTCTTAAAATTCTTGTAGTAATCGATATCTGCTCTTTTATGGTTGACGTCGTCAATGATTGAACCGAATTTCTCCTGTAACATCACAAGATCGGCATAAGCATCTTCTATCAAATATTGGGAACTGAGACTTTCTTTTTTAAGTCCAAAGTTGATTGTAAACCCTTTACCCAAGTACTCCAACATTCGAGCCATCTCCTTACATCGAGCATCAGTTTTATTAAGGTCTTCTCTCTTATGGAGCGGTGTTTCAGACATGACGGACTCATATTTATGAATAATGTAGCTGTTGTCATACGCTTCTGCATTTTCAAAAACAAGCTGCATATTTTCACTAAGTACTATATTTCTGAGAACATCATGCATATCATCGATTGATCCTACTATTTTGAGAAAAGCCATCTTTTGAATCGCCATTTACTTCACCTCCGGTCTTTGATCTCGAATTTTTACGCTGATCAAATATTGCTTTAAATGTTCTTTCGGGACTTGATATCGTATCCCTTCCGTCACAGCGAACAAATCCTTGACAATCATGTCCAATTTAAATATATAGGATACGACAACACCTATTGTTCCGGAATACTTCCTATCATTCAAACATGCATTCATATATTTGTCGAAATTCATTACGACAGCTGGCTCGTAATCGGTAGCAAACAGGTCTACTTTCAAATATTGATTTGATAAACCTTTTATTTCTTCCAATGATTTAGCATAACATAACTCCTTAAGTCTGCCGTAACCTAATCGCTTACCACCTTGTATACTATAGATCAGCATTTCTTCAGGTGATATATTGTAATTTTTCTTTGCACGGTAGATCCATTGCACATTTAATCCGTCAATTTTGGTACCAATCAGCTCCTGCACGACCGGCTTATCTCGAGTACTCAACGTATTAGACTTTATCATCAATGTTTTATAAAATAACATTTGTAACTTCATTTCTGTATGAAATTGACGTTTTATGATATCACGATCGTTTACAGTCTTTAAGGGTACATAATATGGACTGTTTTTTAAATGCTCAATAAATTGAACAAAACTCTTTGAGCCAATCAGCTTTTCGTAGGGTAGCTTTGAATTTCTTTCTGAATGAATGAAATGGATATCCATTCCAACCGAATCTTTGCCTTTAGCGATCTGCCGAAGGATCATAATCAGGTCGTATATTTCAAATTCCATTAGAAAAACCCGTAAAAATTCTCTATAAGGACCGGAAAAATAATGAAGGATGTTTTCTATTTCCAGCACTTCATATCTTCTGAAAAGAATCTCCAAATCATCTCTATGAAGGTCTTGGCTTATGGTCTCTTCAATAATCTGATTAAAATGATATTCATTCAACAATATATCAACAACTTGATCTACAGAATCACATTTTAATAATTTTTCAAACTTTTTCTTATCGAAAACACCATTGTTTTTGGTCATGATTTTGGTATTCATTGCTTCATAAGCCATATATGGATTCACAAATAACCCTCCATTTCTTTGCAATGAACTTATGCCAAGTTTTTTTCTTGAACTTTTTTGAAAAACAATTCAAGAATATCCTTGATAACGTCTTTTTCCACTTTACCGTAACATTTTATAATCCGGTCGGATATTTCGTGATTCTTCTTCTCTTGCATCTGCAAATCATTAGTAGCGCTGTCAATAATCTGATTATACAGTGCGTTTGCTTTATTATGCGCTCCTTCTAACGTTCGTTCACGGTATTGCTTCATTTCATTTTCAAACTTTTGTTTTTCTTCTATTAAATTAGCTTTTCCAATCTGTTCGCTTTCATATGCCATTGCATCAATTTTTGAAATCCGTTCAATAATTTCTTTCATTCAAAACACCTCTTGATTCTAGTAGGTAACTATACTTTATTCTCATAAAGGATTATTGTTTCCATATATCAAGGCAATCTATTAATTTCTTTTTAATTTATAATATAATGAAATTTATCTAATATAATACGATTGGGTCTACATGTCGAATGAGTAAAAAAAAGAGCATTGTCATCGGTACCCGATTTACAATGCTCCTATCTTGATCTGATCATAAAGTTTTTACATACCAAACAGTTGTTTAGCGTCAGTTTTTTTGAAGTACAATCACTTCAAATTCTTTTAATTTATTCACTGTTATATGGCATTTACCTTCTTTTTGTTCTAATATACAATTGTCCTTGATATACAACGTCTTTGCATTATCAACCTTGAAATCGACTTCTATTTGGATGTTACTTAATTCAACAATATCTGTGATGGGCCTAATCATAGGACCCGTGTAGTTTAATAAGTACAGTAAAATGTCCCCTTGCTCATTCTGCCTGACATTAATACTGACTGAAGCCGGAACATTACTGACACGGACTTTCGCGTCAGCGTTATTCTTTATCATCTTCCCGGTCAGATCCACATATTCAGGGAAATGCATCTCAATCAACAATTGACCTGTTGTACCTGCAAAGTAGACGGATTTTCCTTTTCCGTAGGTATTTATGTAGCAAAATCCACTTTGACTTCTTGCCGGTTGGCCGTCATAAGAGCCTTTCATGAATTCTGCCAAATCCAGTATTCTGCCCGCGTTTTTATGAGTAGTCTTCTTTGTATACTGTGGTGCAGGAAGATATTTGTATTGTTTTAAATGTTCGATGTA